>JBEAQB010000228.1:0-8816 GCA_041164125.1 Cyanobacteriota bacterium | reverse complement strand
CAATTAGCAATGTTACAGACCCTACCAGGGCTAGAAAATTGCGTCATGCTACGTCCAGCCTATGCGGTGGAATATGATTTTTTGCCCGCGACCCAGTGTTATCCCAGTTTGATGACCAAGAAAGTCGCGGGTCTATTCTGCGCAGGACAAATTAACGGCACGACCGGCTATGAAGAAGCGGCGGCCCAGGGGATTGTGGCGGGAATTAATGCCGCCCGTTACTGTCAGCAAAAACCGTTAATCGTTTTCTCTCGGGAAGACAGTTATTTGGGCACATTAATTGATGACTTGTGTACGAAGGACCTACGGGAACCCTATCGGATGTTGACGAGCCGTTCGGAATATCGCTTAATTTTGCGCTCGGATAATGCCGACCAGCGCCTCACCCCCTTGGGTCGAGAGATTGGCCTCATTGACGATCGCCGTTGGCAACTATTCCAAGGTAAACAGTCGCAGATTACGGCTGAAAAAGAACGGCTTTATGCCCATCGGATTAGGGAACACGATGCTGTGGGATTGGCGATCGCCGCCTATACCAATCAACGTATAAAAGGGTCGATTGTCCTGGCAGATTTATTAAGACGGCCGGGGTTTCATTACCCTGACCTCGAAAAATTTGCTTTAGGCAAACCTGAACTAAAACAAGCGGAAAAAGAGGGGGTAGAAATTGAGATTAAATATTCCGGCTACATTAAACGCCAACAAGTTCAAATCGAGCAAGTCACTCGTCACAGTCATCGCCGTTTACCTGAGGGGTTAAATTACCTACAGATAGAGACCCTCTCCATGGAAGCCAGGGAAAAACTGAACCAGGTTAAACCCCTGACCCTCGGGCAAGCCAGTCGCATTGGTGGTGTTAATCCGGCAGACATCAATGCGTTGCTAATTTATTTAGAAACTCAGTTGCGGCGTTCTACTCCATCACAGCAGTAATCCGTCCTCAAGCAGGACATTAGTTAGAGTGCTTTTTAAGCGGGGTCAGCCAATTTATCCAAATATCCCATTCTTGCTGATCACAGGTGTGAGGTTGCTTGTTGCCCATCAATTCCCTTATATATGCCACCAACCGCCCCAGTAACCAACCAAGATTCGCGAGAATTAAGCCACCTGAACCATAAAATTTAGCAAAATAACGTGCTCGAGATTTGTATAAATAAGCCGACGGCCGCTTACGGGTCAAAAGGTCAGCCTTGGTCGAACTACTGCCGCCGCGCCAATGAATCACCCGAGCTTGCGGCAGATTAGCAACGCCCCAACCGACCTGCTGAGCACGGCGACAAAAATCAACGTCTTCGTAATAAAGAAAGTAACCGTCGTCCAGTAGACCAATGTATGCAAAAACGGCTCGGCGGATCACCACGCTAGCAAAACTTGTCCATTGCGGAAAACTGAGTTTATGACTGACGGGCAGGGGAACATTGCATGACGCCAACAGTTGGGTGATTAGACCCGTTGAGGCCCCCATGATGATTTCACTAACCGGAGAATGAAAGCGAAAACAACTAATTTGAGGTTGACCATCGGGCCACTCTAAGCGGGGACTCAGCAAGCCCACTTCTGGGTGAGCGTTTAACGTTGTCAATAATAAATCGATCGCCCCAGGCAAAACCACAGTATCACTATTGAGCAACCAGTAAGCATTGGCATCGATCGCCTGAATACCCAGATTATTACCAGCAGAAAAACCACCATTTGTGGCTGATACGATCAGCATTAGCCAGGGTTGCCATTGCCTGATCTTGATCACTGCCTGAAATAGCTCAACAGACCCATCCCCCGACGCATTATCAACCAAAACAACACAATGCCGTTCTGGGTCAATTTGTAATGCTAGGGAGTCCAGACAATTGAGCGTTAATTGGGGGGTGCGGTAATTCAGGATAATAATCGCTAACTCTTTCACCAACGCCACTCCAGCCGTTGGGAGGTAACTTGCTGCTTAAAATTTTGGCACGTTAATTCAATGCCTAACCAAGCGCCCAACATCGCTAAATCAGGATCAAATTGTTGTCGTAAATAGTCTAAAGATGATTCGGAAAGCTGAGGCCTTTCCGAAAATGTCCAGCGGCTACGGATTTTGCCTCTCAGTTCTTGCGGAATTACAGTGCGACGCAGCGGCTTAAGCCAGGGAAGGTTAAGCACGAAATCTCTAACGGCATGGTGACGGAGTCGTTGACTAGAGCGGTTTTGTCCGTCAAGCTGAGTAGACCATTGTGGTTTTTGGGAATAGCCCAGAAACGTGCCAATTCGCTCTAATTCAACTTGGGGCTGTTGGATCAGTTTTTCGAAAAAAACAGGTAGAATTTGGGAGCGGGGTAGCCGCTGAAAATAAGGTGTTAGCTGATAAGTATATCGACTGTAATCAACCCATTCAGGGAAAAGTTTAATGGCTTTATTAATATTTTTATCGTCGATAACCCGTTGGGACCACTCGTGAATAAATTGTGAGATCAGGCGATCAATCGGGTGTCTCATGATATAAATTAATTTTGCTTCTGGGTAGCTATTGAGTAAACGATTTACCGCCTGGGGATAGGTTGGCAACTTTGTATAATGGGTACTTGACTCACCACAAATATCGGTTGGTTGCGCTGCTTGAAAATGAGACAAATACCACGCCTGACCTTTCCTAAAAATTTGATCATCACTAAAATAATTGGGCTCTTTCAAATGGGTCATAAAAATGCCGGGTTGCAATGCCAATTGTGCATGTAATGTGCTAGTCGCACACTTCATACTCCCAATAATGAAAAAATCAGGGGAATTAACCATAAAGTCAATTGTATAGAACGGAATATTGTTTAATATTCTTGCTTTTATCCACAACAGTGAGGCCTAAACGTCACGATTTAGGTGGCGACTGTGAGCCCAGCTGAACCGCTGCTGCTTTACAGTATCGGCCTTGGCAAACTGACTCAGTTCGGATCGGAACGCAAGCGCAATCTGCCGCTTTTTTCCTGCTATCACCGGGGAAAACCCATGGCAGTTCCCACGTTGGGGAAAATTGAGAGAAGTGCACTGTCTTCCATCCCCCATAGTGTAGGGATCAGGGTGAGGGGGATCTTTGGTGTTAAGATTGACACGCAAAGCAGCCCTAGCGGCCTGGGTTTCAGACTCGGTTTTTTGATGGTGATGGGGCAAAATAGTCTTCAGATAGGGGCAGCAGATGAAAATTTTGGTCACCGGTGGTACAGGCTTTTTGGGGACAACCCTCTGTTCTCAACTGGAAACTCAAGGACATGAACTCACCAAAATCAATTCTCGCAATTGTGACCTGACCCAAGCCGATGCATTGGCACAGTTTCCCGCCCAATCATTCGACCAAATCTACCACCTTGCCGCTTGGACCCAAGCGGGGGACTTTTGTCTTTCCCATCCGGGGGAGCAGTGGCTCATCAACCAAAAAATAAACACCCATATTTTGGATTGGTGGCAGCACCAACAGCCCCAGGCGAAATTTATCTGTATGGGCACTAGCTGTTCCTACGATCCCAACCTGCCGTTGGAAGAACCCTACTACCTCACGGGTATGCCCATTGATAGCCTGTTCACCTATGCCATGACTAAACGGATGCTTTATGCCGGTCTGTTGGCGTTACACAAACAATATGGGCTGACCTACCTATGCTTGGTTCCTTCTACTCTCTATGGTCCGGGGTATCACACCGATGGCCGTCAAATGCATTTTATTTTCGACCTGATTCGTAAAATTATCCGGGGTAAGCTCTACGGTGAAACGGTAACTTTGTGGGGCGATGGCTACCAATCGCGGGAGTTGGTGTTTGTGGAAGATTTTGCTCACCTGGCGTTGACGTTAGCAGCTACGGTGGATAACGATCTGATTAACATTGGAGCGGGGGAAGAATTTACGATCCGGCACTTTGCAGAGTTAATCTGCCAAGAAGTGGGTTATGACTTTAATTTAATCAAGTTTGATACCAGTCGTTACGTGGGGGCAAAGTCGAAATGTTTGGGGGTAAACAAGTTACAGACCATGATGCCAGATTTGGCCTTAACCCCTCTAAAGCAAGGATTGGCGAAAACCATTCAGTGGTTCTGGACTGAACAGGAAAAACTGGTACCGGCAACGGTTGCCTAATTGATTGCACAACAGCTAACTTTGCGCTGGGGGAACTGGTCAACCCTGACCGATGCCAATACCCCGTTAACGGAATTCCCAAAAGTAGCTACCATGGAGCAGAGAAACATCAGCTTGTAAGTCAATGGTAAATTTTGGGCTTAATTCGGCGAGTATCCTCGGTCTTTTTCTGGCGGTGGCAGGGGCAGGCTTATATTTTTTGCGGTCTGTGCGACCGGAAGTTTCGCGAGATTACGATATTTTCTTTTCGGCGGTCGGTCTGCTTTGCGGCCTAATTCTCTTATTTCAGGGGTGGCGACTCGATCCAATTTTACAGTTTGGTCAGTTATTGTTGACAGGATCAACGGTGTTTTTTGCCGTAGAAACTATTCGGTTACGGGGAATTACCACGGAGCAAGCTCGACGCGGGACTTCCTTTGCTGACGATCGCCGGGTTAGCAAAACTCGAGTGTATACCGAAGCGGAATTGGATCAAATTGAGCCAGATGACAGTGACCAACCGGTGCGCAACAACCGTCGCTTGCGTGGCTATGATGAGGATTCCCGTAGCGCTCGTCCAGAGAGTTATGGGGAAACAGAGGCGCGTCCCCGTCGTTCCCCAGGTAGTAAAGGGGCGAGACGTCCCCCTGCTCCCCCGCGTCCCCCTCGCCGTCCCCCCGCAAGCTATGACGATGCCTACGGTGAAGGTGCGATGGGATGGGATGAAAGTGGCACGGATATGTGGGATGAACCGACCCCCGCCCGTCGCCCTCCTTCCCGCCGCCCTCGCCCTAACACCGCAAGAGATCAAGACAGTCCCCGTCCCCCGAGTCGCCGTCCCCCCGCCCGTCGCCCTCGTCCGGCCGGGGCCCCAACTCGCAGCGGCGATCGCCCTAGTGATCGTCAATCTCCTCGTGCGGCCCGTCCCTACGAAGATGAACCGCCAGCAGCTTACGTGGATTATCAGCCCATCGATGAGGGGACGACTCCACCGCCCCAGGATACTGCGCCAGAAATCAGCGACCCAGCGGCTGATCCCCCCCGCCGTTCCCCCCGCGATCACGATAGTTACGATACCAATCCCAACCATCAGTTCGATGATTAATGGTCTAAACCAGGGGTTTGGGTCAAAGCCGTTTTCAACACTCCATTGCAGGTGAAGTCAGGTTTGGGTCAGCAACAACATAGGCCATGGCTCTGGCCGGGCATAGTGAGCATCGGACTGGTGATCGGTAGTTGTAGCGTCCTTAGTCCCCGTGCCCCCCTCGATCAAGGCCTCAACAGTCGATTTAATGATGAACAACCTAGTTTGAGCGGGGATGGTCGTTGGTTAGCCCTCGTTTCAAATCGTAATGGCACCCGCGAAATTCTGGTTTATGATCTCCGCAATCGCCAACAGGTTCCTCTGCCAGGATTAAACCCAGCGAAGGCGATCGCTGAAAGTCCTAGCTTAAGTCGCACAGGACGTTATTTAGTCTATTTGTCCAGTATTCAAGGTCGACCTGATATCGCTCTCTATGACCGTCTCACCCGCAAAACTGAGCTTTTAACCCTGAACTATCGTCAGTGGGTGCGCAACCCCCAAATTAGCCCCGATGGCCGCTATATTGTTTTTGAAACCGCCCGCCGGGGACAATGGGATCTCGAACTGTATGACCGGGGCCCGCAAATTGAGTTAGATATTCCAGATGGGGTGACCATTGAAGCCCCCCCAAGCCAGCCATAGAACCCAACCAATTGATCCAGGCTGGCTTGAAGCTTCGTTACAAACCGGGGTTCAAGGATATGCGATTCTAGACAATATCCCTTTTTAAACACTGTGATTTAGACATTATTTTTTTACAACTATGGAACAGCCACAAAAACCGACGGCGATTATCACTGGTGCCTCTTCTGGCGTTGGACTTTACGGTGCCAAAGCTCTGATTGATCAAGGTTGGCATGTCATTATGGCCTGCCGCAATCTGGAAAAAACGCAAAACATTGCCAATGAACTGGGCTTACCCGTTGGTGATTACACAATTTTAAAGATCGATTTAGGCGATCTGAGTAGTGTACGTCGATTTGTCGATAAATTTCGGGAGTTAGAACGTCCACTAAACGCGTTGGTGTGTAACGCTGCTGTCTATTTCCCATTGCTGAAAGCCCCCCTGTGGAGTGCCGACGATTACGAGTTGTCTGTCGCCACTAATCACTTGGGACATTTTCTACTGTGTAACTTGTTATTAGAGGATTTAACGGCCTGCCCCGATGAAGATAAACGTCTCATTATTTTGGGCACCGTCACTGCTAATAGCAAGGAACTAGGGGGTAAAATCCCGATTCCCGCCCCGCCGGACTTAGGTGATTTTGAAGGGTTTGAAGCGGGTTTTAAAAAACCGATCGCCATGATCAATAACCAGCCCTTTAAGTCGGGTAAAGCGTATAAAGATAGTAAACTTTGTAATATGCTCACCACCCGCGAATTACACCGCCGCTTCCATCAGGAAACAGGGATTGTGTTTAATTCCCTCTATCCCGGCTGCGTGGCAGATACTCCCTTATTCCGTAACCACTACGCCTTATTTCGGACGATTTTCCCCTGGTTCCAAAAGAATGTGACCAAAGGCTACGTCAGTCAAGCCCTGGCGGGGGAACGGGTTGCCATGGTCGTAGCCGATCCCAAATTTAAGACGTCAGGGGTACATTGGAGTTGGGGGAACCGTCAACAGGCCGGCCGTGAGGCTTTTGTGCAAGAGTTATCTGAGCAAGGCAGCGATGCCCAAAAAGCTCAACGAATGTGGGAATTAAGCACAAAACTGGTCGGCCTGGCCTAGACTTCCAGTATGCCGCCCCCTGGGAAATTCCCCCATCAACGCCTAAACCCCTAACCGTCATCCAGCACTGTACTTGTCGTTGAGGGTGGGCAATGGCACACTTAAAGCAAAATAAATCGCCAACGATGCCATGAGTCTTAAGCTTTACTTTTTACGCCACGGCGAAACCACGTCTAGCCAAACAGGCACATATTGCGGCCGGCTCGACATTGATTTGACCGAGCCGGGCTATCAGATGGCGGAACAATTTGCGGAAGCTTATCAAGACTTGCCCTGGACGGCGATTTTTGCCAGTCCGCTGCATCGAACGATGGCAACTGCTACGCCCCTAAGTAAACGCATTGGTCTGCCCATTCAACGGCGGGAAGGGTTAAAGGAAATTGCCTACGGAGCCTGGGAGGGAAAAACTCCAGAAGCTGTCAACCGTGAATTCCATGACGATTACGTGCGCTGGTTGGCGGACCCGGGTTGGAACGCTCCCTCGGGGGGAGAGAAGGGGATTGATATTGCCCGCCGTAGCTCTGAGGTGCTCGAAGAAATTGAACACACGTTTGAGACGGGTAACATTCTCGTGGTTTCCCACAAGTCCACCATTCGCATCATGCTTTGCACCTTGCTCGGCATTGATATTGGTCGCTACCGTGATCGTATTGGCATGCCTGTCGCAGCGGTCAGCATTATTACCATGTCAGAACATGGTCCCTTAATTGAAGTAATGGGCGATCGCTCCCATCTGAGTGTGTCCCTACGCCAACGACAGGGCACCTAGGGCAACGATTGCTCAGCAAGGATGCCGATTAGGGCGGATTGCCACGGGGGGGGGAGGGCAGATTTTTGTCGGGAAGAGAGGTTAATGCAGAGGTGCTGGGTTTGGGCCCGGGCAACCATTGCTGGTGGACTGGGGGCTTGCCGGTGGAGTTGGTAATCACAAATAAAACGGTGATCACTGACTTGCTGAATTTGCAAATGAATTTCGAGGCGATCGCCACAATAGGTCGGCGCCAGAAAATCAATCTCGGCGTGAATGACGGGGATGCCCCACTGACCCTGCTGAATCAGGGCTTGCAAGGATAATTTCTGGGCCGTTAACCATGCTTCATAGGTCTCATGGCATATCTGGAGTAAGCGGTTAAAGTAAACCACCCCAGCGGCATCAGTATCCGCCAAATAAATTGAACGCCAATGTTTGTAGGTTACCATGCTAACAATTTGAGGAGTCAGGGATTGATCCCAGGGGGCGATGGCTAAAGTTGTTCGTGGAAATAGTGTTGGTACAGGGGGCAGCTGGCCTGACAGTAATCGCCACTGAGACGAACTAAACCCAGACTTTCCAGGCGATAGGCTAGGGAGGGATCTAACTGGACAGGGTTAGCACTATTCACGACTTGCTGCATACTTGATGCCAGGGGCGGAACCTGATTCAATAAACTCCAATGATGACGCAAATGATGACTGTAAATCCCACTTTGGGTCACCGCAGTGGCGAGGATAGTTGCTAATGTTGCCTGTTGACTGCGAATGGCATCCAAGGCTAAACGGACTAAATAGGGATGCCCCCCCACTAATGCATTCAGTTGCAATAATTGCGGCTCCTGAGCTTGATCGTCCGTTAATTGATAAGCCGCTTTTAATTGCAGAATCTGTTCAGAGTTAAACCCTTCTAATTTCCATTGTTTGCCCACATTAAACGGGGATTGATTGGCATCAAGTTTGACATAAGCTTCGGTGGAATTGGCGATAATTAAACGTAACTTTTGCCATTGGGACAAAGTTTTGCTTTCTTCGTGCCAGTAACGTAGCATGGGTAAAAAGTCTTGGGCGATCGCCGGAAATTCAAACACCCGATCTAAGTTGTCAATGGCCAAGGCCAAGTAACCCTCCGTTTGCGGCAACAAATAGTCTTGCAAATAGGTTTTACAACT
>JBEAQB010000227.1:0-3947 GCA_041164125.1 Cyanobacteriota bacterium | reverse complement strand
ATCACCTTCATATCCGCCATAAACGTTTGACAGGGGGCGGTTAGCTGAGAGCGCACCCCCATCGCAATATTCAGGCTAATCAAATTATGGGCTTTACTCCCCCCCGCCATTGCATAGACCTGACCATTGATGTATTCATGCCTAACATCACTGCGGGCTTCCAGGGCGAGGTATTGCTCGGGGGTCAGATAATGATCGGGCGTGGCGTACATGGTCAAATTACCGGAAGGGAATCAGTCTGTCAGTAAACATTAAGGAGAAGCTGTCTGAATCTCTAGACCCTTGCCAGGATGGGATCGGGGAAAACATTGGCTCTGCGAGGGCAGAAATGATAAGTTGAGCTTATTTGCATAGACCAGGCTTGATGGGGGTGTTGTGGGGCACAGGGCTAAAATTTTAACGTTGCAGGAATTAAAAACCGTCGCCTTGTTGGTGACCATGGTGACCACCCAGGTGTTGGGGGATATCTGGTTAAGCCAGGGCATGAAGGTCCACGGCGCTGTAACAGACTACAGCCTAGGGGCATTGTGGGGACTCTTTCTCTACCTACTTACCTCCCCTTGGATTGTTTTGGGGGTGGGCACCCTGATTTTTTCGTTATTTTTGTATTTTACGGCCACTTCCCGGTTGGATTTGAGCCTCGTGTTGCCCCTCTTTTCCTCCAGCTATATTCTCAATGCCCTCCTGGCATGGTTAATGTTGGGGGAACAGGTCTCCGGCTATCGGTGGTTAGGCACGTTGATGATCGCCAGTGGGGTGTTTATTGTGGCCTGGTCGGAAAGTCGGGCCCGGTTACGACGGCGTCAGGTAAACGCGTCACCAGCCCTCCCCCCCCCTCGATCGCCAATTGAGTCAGGGCGATCGCCGTTCTGGCTATTCCCCATCGGTGTGGCCCTGTCGGCGTCTAAGGTTTGGTTAGGCATTGTGATTTTGATTTTTACCGATTCAGCCGGGGATGTGCTGATTGCGCGGGGGATGAAGCAAATTGGCCCGGTTACCCTCCAATCCCCCCGCAAAATGCTGGCCTTAATCGGTCGCATTCTGTCCCATCCCTCGGTGTTATCGGGAATTAGTTGCCAGACTGTTAGCTTTGTGACGTTTATCTCACTCTTGAGTTGGACGGATATTAGCCTAATTAGGCCAGCGGGGGCCTTGGGCTATGTGATGAGCCTACTGGGGGCAAAATTTTGGTTGAAAGAACGGATTCCCCTGGCCCGGTGGCTGGGTATTGCCATTATTACCCTGGGCGTGGCCTTAATTGCCCTGGATGAGGCCAACCTGGTGGGATCTGTTTTGCAAAAGGTAAGTCCGGAGTTATTTTAATCTCTTTGAACTGAACGAATGATTTCTCCGTGGGAATTGACCACCTCAACCATCAAGGGCATTTGCCCCGCCGCATGGGTAGAGCAACTCAAACAGGGATCGTAGCAGCGAATTCCTGCTTCCACGCGATTGAGAAACCCTTCTTGGACGTCATTGTTATGGATGTAATGTTTGGCAATCTGAGCAACGGTTTTATTCATGGCCAAATTATTATTGCCGGTGGCGATAATCAAGTTGACTTTTTGAATTAAGCCATCATGATCAACCTTGTAATGGTGGAATAAGGTTCCTCGGGGCGCTTCACTGACCCCTACCGCTTCGGTGCAATTAATTTCGGCCCGGGCACGACAGTTTTTAGACACAATATCTGGGTCATTAATTAACTGCTCAATGCCTTCTAGGGCAGCGAGAATTTCCACCAAACGGGCATAGTGATAGAAGAATGAAGAGGTCGCAACACCACCCGCTCGGTCACGGTATTCTTGCAATTCCCGATCCGCTGCCGGGGTGCCGATTTGCCGACAAATATTCAAACGAGCGAGGGGCCCCACTCGATAAATACCAGCAGGATATCCCAGCGGTTTGTAGTAGGGAAACTTTAAATATGACCATTTTTCGACTGATTCGCCAATAAAGTCCGCATAATTGTCTTCACTTAAATTATCGGCCACGATATTCCCCTCGCTGTCGGTGAAGCGTAAATGACCACCGTAATGTTCCCAATTACCGTTAGCCGCGACTAACCCCATAAATAAAGAGGGGAAATTGCCAAATTCTGCGATTTCGGTTTGAAAGCGATCTAGTAAATTTTTAAATAAATTTAAGGCTACATAGAGGGTTTCTTGCGATTCCGGTAACCGTTCCGCAATCCATTGTCGTCCTTCCTCTGATAATGGCGATCGAACCCCACCGGGCACCGACCAGGCAGAGTGAATTTTTTTGGCTCCCAATAACTCAATCACCGTTTGGCCGAATTGCCGTAGGCGAATGCCGGCCCGAGCTAAATCAGGATCGGCGGCAATTAAGCCAAACACGTTGCGGGTAGCGGGATCACTATCCCAGCCTAAGAGAAAGTCAGGACTACTGAGGTGGAAGAAACTTAACGCATGGGATTGGGTAATTTGCCCTAAATTCATTAAACGGCGTAATTTTTCCCCGGCCGGCGGCACTTGGACGGCAAGGAGTTTATCCCCCGTTTTGGCGGCACAGAGCAGGTGACTAACGGGGCAAATCCCACAAATGCGGGCAGTGATCCCAGCCATTTCCCACATGGGACGACCCTCACAAAATTTTTCAAACCCCCGATATTCCACCACATGGAAACGGGCATCATCCACATCGCCTTGATCGTTGAGAAAAACTGATATTTTGGCGTGCCCTTCAATGCGAGTAACGGGATCAATAACAATGGTTTTAGACATGGTAATAAGGCCTCAGTGTTTAATAATTAACTTTACTAGAAACTAATATTTTGATAGTTTATTGTCAGAAAGTCGGAGGAAATTGCTTAGAAATCCATAGATTAATCCTCGTAACAACTAATAAATTCTCGAATTACCCAACCCCAAATACGAGATTCTCCTGCCCTGACCCAGGGACGGCCTACCTTGACCCAGGGACGATCTTTTTGGTCATAATCTATCTCTACTATCTCAACTTCACGGCCATTCTGAAGGGAATTAATTACCTTGCCATTGGGAGAATCACGAACATTTAACGGGGTTCCAGTGGGATCGGTAACCTTGCAAATTTGTCTTGCTTGAACATTAGTAATCAATACGATAAGTGTTAGTAATGGAATAAATACATAGGATAAATGTTGCACATTCATGATGAAAATTTCTCATGGAGTTGAGCAATACAATAAAGTCAACCGCTGCACCAGTTATCTAAATCCAGGGCAGAAGCCGCTTCGGGATATTCTTCTAAATATTCCTCCAAAGCAAATTTTTCCGGACGTTTAGCCCGTTGGTGGGCCGCTTCCGCTTGCAGTTCTTCCACAATATCCCAAGCCACCTTACAGTCTTTTGAGGTATGGCCGTGGGTCTGGCAAGCCTCACGGGCCGCCGCTACCGCCTTTTCAATTTCTTGATCAAAGAAGCGTTCTTTGGGTGCTGATAAAAAGTCACTTTTCGTCAAGATATCGGTGGCGGTGACAATGCCCAATAGGCGATCGCGGATGACAGGGGCACAGCGGATTTGGGTGTTAGCAAATAACCGAGCAACATACTCCACACTGAGGTCAGGATTGACCACAATACAGGGTTTTTTCATGACTTCATAGACCCGAATTTTGCTAGGATCACGGCCAAAGGCAGCAACCTTTTTAATGATGTCTGTTTCGGTAATAATGCCATAGGCATCCTCTTCGTGGCGGCGATCGACAATGAGGGCGTACAGTTCATGGGTCTGCATTACTTTTGCGGCATCGGCGATAGTTTGGTGACCCCGAATGGTAATGACATTTTCGGTCATAATGCTGGAAACTTTCACCCCGATACTCTCCTCAAATGAATGTGATAATGTCGTCAGTCGTCTGTTGTTGTTGAATTCTTAGCCGAACTTAATCATTTTTCGACCTTCCATCAGGGGATGTTCCCCATTTAATAACGGTTCCAAGGTGG
>JBEAQB010000226.1:0-2596 GCA_041164125.1 Cyanobacteriota bacterium | reverse complement strand
GATCGGGTCCAGTCTGGGGGGTATTTTTTTCTAAGACAACGGTAGTCATAACGGTTCCTTAATGATGGCAATAATGGCGATCGGTTGTAATCAAGCAAAAGAGTCAACAACGGTTTTGTTTGCCCTTCGGCTACGCTCAGGGCGCGAGACTAAAACCAAGGGGCGGGGCTGAGCAGTGGTATCCGTTGGCTGAGCGCAGTCGAGTTGGCTGAGCGGAGTGATCCCCGTTGGCTGAGCGAAGTCGAAGCCAACAGTTAAACCGCCGTTAACGCCTGTTCATCCAAAAAGTCATAGCCCTTTTCTTCCAATTCCAGCGCCAATTCCTTACCCCCACTCATCACAATCTTGCCGTCATACATCACATGGATGTGGTCAGGAATAATGTAATTGAGCAGACGTTGATAATGGGTAATTACCAGGGTTGCATTGTTGGGAGTCTTCAAGAAATTGACCCCTTCTGAAACAATCCGCAAGGCGTCAATATCCAGACCAGAATCAATCTCATCCAAAATTGACAACATCGGCTCTAGAATCGCCATCTGTAAAATCTCGTTGCGCTTTTTCTCCCCCCCCGAAAAGCCTTCATTTAAGCTCCGTTCTAGAAATGCAGGATTCATTTTCACCACGTCCAATTTTTCCTGAATCAAATCTTCAAAATCAAACGTATCTAACTCTTCTAAGCCCTGATGCTTGCGTTTAGCATTGTAGGCAATGCGGAGAAAATCTAAATTACTCACCCCCGGAATTTCCAACGGATATTGAAATGCTAAGAAAATACCGGCTAAGGCCCGGTCTTCCGGCTCTAATGCTAGCAAATCTTGACCTTGATAAATAATTTCTCCGCCAGTCACTTGATAATCCGGATGCCCCGTAATCACCTTCGACAGGGTACTTTTGCCAGAACCATTCCGCCCCATAATGGCGTGTACTTCCCCTGGGTTGATGACTAAATTCACCCCTTGCAAAATTGTGTTGCCGTCAACGGCAGCCGTTAGGTTGTTAATCGATAGAATCGGGTTGCTCATAACTAAATTAGGAAAAACGATAAGGCTTAAAAATAGCCCTTGACAGGGCTGGAATAATCGGGACTATCCCGTTTAGGACAGACCCCTCCCATCCTCTCCTGACTCAGGGGAGGTGCCTGATCTGGGGAAGGCGGTGGGGTAAATAAATCGCTCATTGGGAATATGCCCTGTAAAAACGGAGAGTTTTTCCCAACGTTTAGCCAACGGTTCCTTCGAGTTTGAGGCTCAGAAGTTTGTCAGCTTCCGCCGCAAATTCCATGGGCAATTCATTGAGCACGTCTTTACAGAAGCCACTCACCAATAGAGAAACCGCATCTTCCTCGGAAATCCCCCGCTGGGCAAAGTAAAAGAGTTGATCTTCGCCAATTTTAGAGGTAGAGGCTTCGTGTTCTACCTTAGCTGTGTTGTTATCTACTTGGATATAGGGAAAGGTGTTAGCAGCGGCGGTGTCCCCAATTAACATCGAATCGCATTGGGAATAATTGCGCCCGCCCTGGGCCTTGGGACCCATTTTGACCAATCCCCGGTAGCTATTGGCCGAGTGACCAGCGGAAATCCCTTTGGAAATGATGGTGCTCCGGGTATTTTTGCCAATGTGGATCATCTTTGTCCCCGTATCGGCCTGTTGCTTGTTGTTGGTTAGGGCAATGGAATAAAATTCCCCGACGGAATTGTCCCCCACCAACACACAACTGGGATATTTCCAGGTAATGGCCGACCCGGTTTCTACTTGGGTCCAGGAAATTTTGGCATTAACCCCTTTGCATAACCCCCGCTTAGTGACGAAGTTATAGATTCCCCCTTTCCCGTTTTCATCGCCGGCATACCAGTTTTGCACTGTGGAATATTTAATATCGGCATTGTCCAGAGCCACCAATTCCACCACAGCGGCGTGGAGCTGATTGCTGTCGTACATGGGCGCGGTACAGCCCTCGAGGTATGATACAGATGCGCCCTCTTCGGCAACAATCAAAGTCCGTTCAAACTGTCCAGTATCCCCACTATTGATGCGGAAATAGGTGGACAATTCCATCGGACACTTAACCCCTTTAGGAATGAAGACAAAGGATCCGTCACTAAACACCGCCGAATTCAACGCAGCAAAGAAATTGTCTGCGGTAGGCACGACACTGCCCAAATATTGCTTCACCAGTTCCGGATGTTCCTGCAATGCCTCGGAAATGGAGCAGAAAATAACGCCATCTTCCGCCAACTTTTCCTTAAAGGTCGTGCCAATGGAAACACTGTCAAAAATGGCATCCACCGCCACATT
Source organism: Cyanobacteriota bacterium (assembly GCA_041164125.1). Classification (GTDB taxonomy): domain Bacteria; phylum Cyanobacteriota; class Cyanobacteriia; order Cyanobacteriales; family Microcystaceae; genus Synechocystis. The sequence goes on along the minus strand of JBEAQB010000226.1, from coordinate 298 downwards.
ACTCAACCGTTTTTGCTCCGATAGGGGAATCCCTAACTTTTCAAAGGTTTCCAGTAGGGCGGGATCAACCTCATCTAAACTGTCTAATTTTTTCTTGGCCTGCTTCGGTGCTGAATAGTAAACGATATCTTGGTAATCGATCGCCGGATAATCCACCGTTGCCCATTGCGGTTCGGTCATGGTCAACCAATGGCGGTAGGCCCGCAGGCGGAACTCCAACATAAAGTCCGGTTCATTTTTCTTAGCAGAAATCAACCGAATGACATCTTCATTCAGGCCACGGGGGATGACATCCGCT
>JBEAQB010000225.1:0-11436 GCA_041164125.1 Cyanobacteriota bacterium | reverse complement strand
GGGGATGTCTTCCCTAGGGCTTGTTGCCCTCGAGGAAGACAGTCGGGATGATTTCGGCAAGCGATCCGAATATTCCGAAGACATTGCGGCCCGCATTGACCGCGAGGTTCATGATATTATCGCGGCAGCCCACCAACGAGCAACCACAATCATTGCCGACAATCGACACTTAATGGACTTCCTTGTCGATACCCTTATTGACCAAGAAACCATTGAGGGTGAGGCCTTCCGCCAGTTGGTAGCAACCTATTCTCATCGGGAAAAACAGGTACTTGTCGCCTGACCCTGATGGGGGACGCTTGACTCCCCGCAATGCTGTCAACCGTCCCTTGCCGCACTTTGCTGTTAGACCACAAAGCTGTTAGACCACAAAGTGCGGCAGCTGGGCTACAGACTACTGCCTGTAATGTTTTTGTGATTCAATCGCTTACAATCCACCCAAGAGGCTTGATGCTGTGAAGACTGGTTTGAAGATAATCGTTCCGTGGTTGGTGACAACAGTCGTCTCAGTGATTGGTTCACAAACGGCGATCGCCAAAGAGATCTGTACGCCGTTAAAGTTAGTCGGCGGCGAGGGGAGCAGCGTGACCAAAACAGTTTCCCAACCGACGATTCCCAGCCCTTTACCCGGTATCAATATCACTAAAGATAATTGGAATACTGACTGGGCCGTCCCGACTCTGACTAAATTTGATTATTTCAAAGCCACTGTTACCTCGAAGGGAGGAATATTTAACATTGCTTTTTACGTCAAGTACAATGATGGAACTGCCCAGCAATTTTTCGATCAGAGAGGCGTTGAAATCACTGCCGACAAACCCCTGGTGATTACAGCGGCCCCCGGTTCTCAACAAGACCCCTACCAAGTCAACCTTTTTAATGGTGGCTTAGATCGCATTGGCAATACCTTCACCGCTAGTGTTGTGGGTTGCACAAAAAAGTAGGGGAATCGCCTTAGCCAAACGAGGCCGGTCATTGTTTCAATCCAGGCAGTCAAGCTTGACCTTAGGAGAATAATAGTTGGCAAATATAAACCGCTGAAAATATTCCCACTAAATCAGCAATTAGGCCAGCAAAAAGGGCATAACGAATTTTTTTGACACCAACGGAACCAAAATAAACCGCCAGAACATAAAAGGTTGTTTCGGTGGATCCGAACATAGTCGCACCAATTTTTGCGGGTAAGGAATCAGGCCCATATTGTTCAACCAGGTCGGCAAATAAACCAAAAGATCCACTACCAGACAAAGGACGCATTAAAGCCAACAGTAGATTTTCGGGGGGAAAATTAATCAATGCCAAAACCGGAGCTAAGGTAGCCAAGATGAGATCCAACATGCCAGAAGCGCGAAACATCCCGATCGCCACCAACATTGCGACAAGAAAGGGGATAATCCGCACTGCAATCGTAAATCCCTCTTGGGCTCCTTCGACAAATACTTCGTAAACCTTTACTTTTTTAACGACTAAACCATAAGAAGGAATGCCACAGAGTAACAGAGGAATGACATATTTTGCGCCAGTATTAAAAATATCTGCAACAGATTCCAGCATTTAATCTTCTCTCAAACCTAAGCTTGGTATGTGTTGAAATAGTAGGAATTGATGCCCTTAAAACTAACCTATTTAGGGGAATTTTGGGGTAAGGCAAAGCGTTGGGTTTTGGCTAAAAGTTTCGCCGCAATAACACCAGTTAGGGTAGACAAACTTGTGGCGATAATAGTTGACAAGAAGACTTGACTAGATACCGTTCCCATTAAGCCCACCACAGTTGCAGGTAAAATTAACTGTACGCTAGAAGTGTTAATGGCTAGAAACATGCACATGGCATCGGTGGCAGTCTCCTTGTCAGGGTTGATTGTTTGCAATTCTTGCATGGCTTTTAACCCCAGGGGCGTGGCCGCATTACCTAACCCTAAAATATTGGCTGACATATTTAAAACAATGGAGCTGATGGCCGGATGATCCGGAGGGACGTCGGGAAAGAGTTTAACGGTCAACGGTTTGACGCCCTTAGCAATTAAATCCACTAAACCCGATGCTTCAGCGATTTTCATGATGCCCAGCCACAAGGCCATGATGCCGATTAAGCCAATGGCTAATTCCACCGCCGTTTCTGCACTGGCGATCGCCGCCTCAGTAACCGCATCAATTTTGCCCGATAGGGCCCCTGCTGCCACCGACAGTAAAATAATGGCAAACCAAAGATAATTGAGCATCGTTCCCCATCTAGCGTTTATGTCGGTGACGACCTAGACAATCCCTTTGTTTCTCTAGCAATTGAGAATTTTTCTGCTCTAGAAAAGCCCAATTAAGGGAAAAGTCATCACCCAAGGGGTCGAATTGGGGATTAAGATTGCTAGAGCCCTGCCTGGAGGCCATGGCCTGTCCATGGGAGGCAAAGACTGACGCGGTATGGAAATTGTTAAAGATTATGGAACTAAGAATCGGCTGGCTTTATCCAAAGCTCATGAGTACCTATGGCGATCGGGGTAACGTTATTTGTTTGCAACGACGGTGTCAATGGCGAGGAATTCCAGTCTCAATTTTGCCGTTGGATCAAGGGAGTGACGCTAGTGAATTTTCCCAGGCTGATCTGATTGTGGGCGGGGGGGCTCAAGACCGTCAACAGGAAATTGTGATGCGGGATTTGCAAGGTGCCAAGGCAGCGGTCTTGAAAACCCAGTTGGACGATGGCATTCCCGGCGTTTTTACCTGCGGTTCCCCCCAGTTGTTGGGACATTATTATGAACCGGCCCAGGGAAAACGTATTAACGGTTTAGGGCTGTTGGATATGGTGAGTAAACACCCTGGCCCCAATGCTAAGCGCTGTATCGGTAATGTTGTTTTTGAAATTACGGCGTCGCCCTTGCGGCAAGAATTGGCGGCTATGATCGGAGAGACGCCGGTGGTAATCGGCTTTGAAAACCATGGTGGTCGCACATACTTAGGCGAGGTGTCGCCCTTGGGTAAAGTTCGTCAGGGGTTTGGCAATAATGGCGAAGATGGTTTTGAAGGCGCGTTCCATCAAAAGGCGATCGCCACCTATGCCCATGGCCCCTTGCTGCCCAAAAATCCCTTTATTGCGGATTGGCTGATTCATACGGCGCTAGCGAAGAAATATCAAGAACCGGTTCTGCTGCCATCGTTAGAAGATCCCCTAGCGGCCCAAGCCCGTGCTGCCATGTTGAAACGATTAGAATAAAGCAAACGGTATCATTACATAACGTTACAAACTTTACCACTGCCGCCATGACTCAACCACGCCGACGCATCTGCATTTTAGGAGGGGGCTTTGGAGGCCTTTACACCGCCCTACGCCTGAGTCAATTGTCTTGGGACGGTCAAACGCTACCCGAAATTGTCTTGATTGACCGCCAGGATCGGTTTTTGTTTGCGCCGTTTTTGTATGAATTGCTGACCGAGGAAATGCAAACCTGGGAAATTGCACCGCCCTTTGTGGAGTTGTTGGCGGAAACCGGGGTGCAATTTAAACAGGCCGAAATCACCGGCATTGATCCCGTCAAAAAAGCTGTGCAGTTAGATAACGCTGAAACTCTCGATTATGACTACTTAGTCATTGCTATGGGGGGAAAAACACCGTTCCCTGATGTGCCGGGGGTCAAAGACCATGCCATCAGTTTTCGTACCCTGGAGGATGCCTATCGCATCAAACAACGCCTCAAAACCCTCGAACTGTCGGATACAGAAAAAATTCGGGTGGCCATTGTAGGGGGCGGCTACAGTGGCGTGGAATTGGCCGGCAAACTCGCCGATCGCCTGGGGGACAGGGGGCGGATTCGCATTATTGAACGGAGCGACACCATTTTGGGGACTTCCCCGGAATATAACCGCACCTCAGCCCAGGAAATTCTTTCAGAGAAAGGTATCTGGGTGGATTTGGACACCTCCCTGACCGCTGTGACTGCCGATGACATCACCCTACAATACCGGGATCAAGTTGATACTATTCCCGTGGATTTAGTGCTGTGGACGGTGGGCACAGCAGTTTCGCCCTTGATTCGAGATCTGCCGCTCCCCCACGGCGATCGCCACTTACTCAAAACAGATTCCCACCTACTGGTAGACGGGCAACAGACGATTTTTGCCCTAGGCGATGTGGCGGATTGTCGAGATGCCACGGGGCAAATTGTCCCCCCTACCGCCCAAGTTGCTTTTCAGCAGGCAGATTATTGTGCCTGGAATATCTGGGCCAGTTTAACGGCGCGTCCTCTCTTGCCCTTCCGTTATCAAGCTTTAGGAGAAATGTTATCCCTTGGTGTCGATGAGGCGGTACTGAATGGATTGGGGATTAAACTGTCTGGCCCCGCAGCGGTTCTAGTCCGTCGCTTGGTGTATCTCTATCGTTTTCCCACGTGGAGCCATCAATTGACAGTAGGGTTCAATTGGTTAACCCGACCATTGTTAACGTTTTTGTAAATCCTGTCTTCTGCTGTTTTGGTTGACCACTGCGTTATTTCCCCTAGAAGGTTCTACTGCCCCCTTGATCCTAACGGTTGAGCAAGGGGAGGGCATCATGGCAGAAGGGTAAACTTAGGCATTTAGTTACCAATTGACATTAGTTGCCTAAGAGGGGGATGGACATCATCTGCCTCGTCAAAAATTGTCAGGTCTGTCGGTTTACATTGCTTAATGACGATCTGAATATCTTGAGCCCCTTCTCCCTTTAAATCTTCCACATAGCCGAGATGGGCGTCATCCGCACTGGCTCGGCTGATAAACGGGCCAAAATAGTACGTACAGTGGGGGTGACTGGTGGTGATCTCAACCCAATAGGCAAGACCCAGTTGCGACAGGAAACGAAGCCACAATTCTTTCATAAGAGTTTAAAAAACGAGCGTGAATTTTTCTCTGCTAATAGTTTAACGCTGAACTCGCAATGTTTTGTTACATTTTGAGGGCGCAATTTATTTATAAATCCAGAGGGAGATGTTCAGCAGTGACGGGGGATACAGATTCTAAGGTCGGTTTATCCAGCCCCCGTTGACGAAAAATTTCATACAGGCTGATCGCCGCAGCAACAGAGGCATTCAAACTAGGTGTTTTCCCGGCTAAAGGGATGGTGATCAGGTGGTCACAATGGCGCTGGGTCAAGAGACTAAGCCCTTCCCCTTCTGACCCAATCACTAATCCCATCGGTCCGCGCATATCTGTCTGATGAAGGGCGGTGTGTTTGCCAGCTACCGTACCATAAATCCAAAAGCCTGCTTCCTTTAAGGTTTCCAGGGCACGACTCAAGTTGACAACCCGGGCAACCGGAAAATGCTCCAGGGCGCCCGCCGCCACTTTCATCACGGTGGAAGTGATGCCTGCTACCCGCCGTTGGGGCAAAACCATACCATGGGCTCCCAAGGCTTCGGCCGTACGGACAATGGCACCGAGGTTGTGGGGATCGGTAATGCCGTCAATAATCACCAAAACCGGAACCTGACTCTTGGCTTTGGCATCATCGATCAAAGCCGCTAGTTCCCAGTAATGATAGGGCGCAACTTGGGCGGCAATGCCTTGATGATTGGCGCCGTGGGTAATCTGGTTAAGACGCAGATTGTCCACTTCATCAATCACAGCGCCTTTCGCTTTTGCTGCCTGAAGCTTGGTGCGATAGCGTACGTCGTGGCGCAGGTGGGGGGTGATCCAAATCCGATTTAATTGTCGATCGCCATCGAGGGCCGCCAAAACAGCATGGTGCCCATAGAGTAGGTCGAGGGCTTCTTGCGCTTGCTCAGTATCCTTAAGAGTAGATGGGGCGGAAGTGGATTTCCCAGTAGGGACGCGTCGAGGTAAAGAGACCGCTTTCCCGCCTGATGAACGATGGGACTTGCTCTCTGTCCGGTGGGGAGATGCCTCCCGGGTTGGTCGTGATGGCGATTTTTTGGGGGGGCTTTTCTTGACCCGCATGGGACGGGGCGGAAATTTTTTCTTGGGCATTTCAGTCATGGCAGACAGTGGGCCACCGTAGGGCTCCACACTAGGAAAAGGGAAAAATTGGCAATAGCACTCTTTACCCCCAGCGTACTGTAGCGGTGAGGGGGAACCCGGTCATGCTTTAGCGCTGGGGGAGGGGTTCCGCAGGTAACCCTAAGGCTAACAGCTTATCTAAGCGTTGCGGATCGGTGAGATACAGATAACCCAAGAGCGTTTCTAGCCCACTAGCCGCTTGATACTGTTGGGGAGAGGCGCGACGGTTGGTTGAAGCGGCATTACGACCTCGACGCACCCACTCTTTTTCAACGTCTGTTAAGGCGGGTAAGATGTCAGCTAACAAGTGAGCTTGTTGCTCTGCCCGTACTTGGGCAACCACCTGGCAATGTAAGTCATGGATTCGCCGGGGGGGGAACAAATAACGACAGCGCACATAAAGTTCAAAGACTGCGTCCCCCAGGTAGGCTAAGGCCGATGGAGACAGGGAGCGAGGAGAATAGGGAATAGGCGTAGAGGGCAACGGCTGCCACAGGGGATGGGCATGAAACTGGGTCATGGCATCATGGAGGAACTGATCACGGCAGAAATGACCGCTTTAAAACGTATAGCACAGGGCAGCCTAGCCAGCCATCGCGGGGAATGGGATAGATGGCATGCCGATCTACCAATTTATGCGGTTGCACTACATTGATCAGGGGACAGCGATCGCCGAGATCAAGTTGATTCCACAGCGGCGATCGCCTCAGAGAGAGAATTGTGCAGATGCAGGAATTTCTCAAGACGAACTAACTTAACCGTTTGGGTCACCCGAGGATTGGTCACAATCTGCAAACTACCTGCTTTATTTTGGGAAAGTTTCGTGACTTGCACCAGCGCCCCCAACCCCGAACTATCGATAAAATCAATGGTTGACAGGTCTAGCACAATATGGGCGGGGCCGGCCTCGATATGATCACTAACCACCTTACGGAAGGTCGGTTCTGAAAACGCATCCAACAAACCTGTTAGACGAAAAATTTGGAGTTTTTCCTTGACTTCTAGGGTGCCGCGTAAGCTAACCGTCAAGTTTAGTGGCTCAGCAATAATACCCTCCTCGTTGTTGTACTTAAAATCGAACAATGTCAAATTGTAGCTTACTTTGCTGCGAGTCTTAGGGAAATTTTGGCAACGTTACAATTCCTTTTATTTGGCTCAGTTACTATTCAACGGTCAGGGTCGCGGGGGCATTTTTTCAAGGGTTCGCAAGTTTAAAATAGGCGATCCCCTCTAAAATTCCCGCTGCATGGGGTGATTTGGCTAAATAGTGACGACTGGCCCCAAACTTGTCGTACCAGGCCAATAATTCCGCTTGGGCATTATTGACAATAATCCCTCTAGAATCTGTTTCAAACAGACTAATATCATTCCCTGAGTCCCCACAAACTAAGGTTTTTTCCCCAGGGATTTGCCAGCGTTGCTGGAGATAATGGGTGGCGTTGCCTTTGTTACTACGCAGCGGTAAAAAATCCACATCTCTGCCACTGCTAAACATCACTTGCACCGATAGGTTTTTTTTTTGCAAATTGTGTTTAATAGCTGCAATTACCATTGGATCCCCATCGGGTTCAAGATGGTAGCTAATTTTCCAAGGATTTTGTTCTGAGGGAGATTGGGGGGTTAATTGGGGATAGTGAGCGGCAATCGCCTGAATGGTTTCCCGTTGCCAATTATCTGACAAATAATTCGCCCAAGCGCGATCCAAGCCCCTATCATCGTAGATTTCACTCCCCACCGCCGTTATCCAACAATTCGGCTCCATTAACCCCACGGTTTGTTGTAACGTCTTTGCTGACCCGAAAGAACGACCCGTGGCATAGACTAAATAGAAAGACTCCCGGCGATCGGCTAAATAGGCTTGCAGTTTTTCCAGGGCACTTTGATCGCCAACCCAAGTATTGTCCAGGTCAGAAATGAGTAGCCAATTCAAGCAACACCTCCTTGCAAATTGAGTGGTAAACCTTACGACAGGGTAGGGAGCTGACGGTGTTTATGGTCTTGGATAAACGACTCCACCAATGTGACATCATCTAAACTGCCCATGATGGCTGGGGTTCGTTGATGAAGTTGGCGGGGAGTAATGTCCAATAAGCGTTGTTCTCCATCACTGGCTTTTCCCCCGGCCTGTTCAATCAAAAACGCCAACGGTGCTGTTTCATACAATAACCTTAACTTACCCGCCGGATTCTTCGTGGTTCCCGGATAGAGGAAGACCCCTCCCTGCATCAAAATACGGTGAATATCCCCCACTAGCGCACCACTGTAACGGGCCGTATAGCCCTCATGGCGATGGACATAGCGCGTGTAATCTCGCAGGGCTTCGTCCCACTGCCAGAAATTGCCTTCATTGGTACTGTAAATGGGCCCATGTTGGGGCATCTGGATATTTTCCTGGGCCAAAATAAATTCCCCCAGACTGGGATCCAAAATAAAAGCATGGACTCCTGAGCCGAGGGAATAAACTAGCATCGTGGACGGACCATAAAGAATATAACCGGTCGCAATCTGCCGATCGCCCGTTTGGCTCAGCAAGTCTGCAGCGTTGTGATCCAGATCATCCCCTTGCTGCTGACGAATGGCGAAAATTGAGCCAACATTCAAATTAATGTCCACATTGGACGAGCCATCAATGGGATCGTAAAGTAATGTATAACGACCAATGGGACAATTCTCAGGAATATAGTAGGGCTTTTCCATTTCCTCCGATGCCAGGCGACAGACTAGCCCACTTTGCTCAAATACGGCAATAAAGACTTCGTTGGCAAAAACATCCATGCGTTTGACAGACTCCCCTTGGACATTAGTTTCTCCGGTAAAACCCAAGACATCCGCCATCAACCCAGCTCGACTGAGCCGCCGGGCAATCAGCTTACCCGCCAGGGCAATACGATTCATGATGGCACTCAAATCCTGGGCATCGGCCCCAAAACTATTGAGTTGTTGGAGTACATGGCGAGAAAGGGTGGTGCAATCCCGATCCAGTAAAGATTGGGGCCGGGGAATATTGGTCGCGTTCATGGCAATCTGTGTAACCTGGTAAATGATGGAATCTCTCTCCCATCCTATTGATGATTGCTCGATCATGATCTGTCACTTTTGCGCTCCATGACCTCGTTTATCATGGGGAGAGTTCACCTGAGTCTCCTGGGGCGTTTATTCCCCAACCGGGGTGAATGGCTCAATTGTTACGATGTCCTGTCTGTGTAGTAGGTTTTGATCATGAACGCCTTTGTTTTTTTCTTTCTCGTTTTTTTTGGGTCTGCCCTCGGCACGTCAGTCAAAATTGTCAATGAAAAAAATGAATACCTAGTTGAACGTTTGGGGAGCTATAACAAAAAACTTACCCCCGGTTTAAATTTCACCATCCCTATTCTGGACCGGGTGGTTTACAAACAAACGACCCGAGAAAAGGTCATTGATATTCCGCCCCAGTCTTGTATTACGAAGGATAATGTGGCAATTACGGCGGATGCGGTGGTCTACTGGCGCATTGTTGATATGGAAAAAGCTTATTACAAAGTCGAAAATTTGCAGTCGGCGATGGTTAATTTAGTGCTGACCCAAATTCGTTCGGAAATTGGTAAGTTGGAACTTGATCAAACCTTTACGGCACGGACGGAAATTAATGAATTATTGTTGCGGGAGTTGGATATTTCCACCGATCCCTGGGGCGTGAAAGTCACCCGGGTGGAATTGCGGGACATTATGCCGTCTAAAGCTGTCCAAGATTCGATGGAATTACAAATGGCTGCGGAACGCAAAAAACGGGCCGCAATTTTAACCTCGGAAGGTCAACGGGATTCGGCCATTAACTCAGCTCAAGGGGATGCCCAAGCGCGGGTGCTGGAGGCAGAGGCGCAGAAAAAAGCAGCCATTCTCAACGCAGAGGCGGAACAACAGAAGAAAGTCTTGGAAGCCAACGCCACCGCTGAAGCATTAACTATCTTGACGGAACGGCTCAAGTCGGATCCCCATGCCCGGGAGGCGTTACAGTTCCTATTGGCTCAGCAATATCTCAACATGGGCGTCACTATCGGCAGTAGTGAAAGCAGCAAGGTAATGTTCCTTGATCCCCGCAATATCCTCTCTACCCTAGAAGGGGTCCGCTCTATCGTGGGAGAAAGCGCAGTCGATGAGGGGTTAACGACGGCCTTTGATCAGGTTGGTCGCCATCGAGCGGGCTAGGTTGGCATCCTACAGTGATGGGTGGTTGAGACGTCAGCCCATCGCTGGGGTAACCAATGGCAGTTATGCCTGAGGCGGTAATGCCGCCACACAATCAATTTCCACCAACACATCCTTGGGAAGACGGGACACCTCTACACAGGCCCGGGCCGGGGCGATCGCCTCATCGAAGTATTGGGCATAAATCTGATTAACGACAGCAAAGTTATTCATATCGCTTAAAAACACTGTTGTTTTAACAATATTGCTCCAATCACAACCAGCTGCGGTTAAAACCGCGCCTAGGTTAGCCATAACCTGGGTAGTCTGGCTTTGTACATCCCCTGCCCCCACAATGGTCATGGTCTCTGGGTTCAAGGCAATTTGACCGGCAACAAATAAAAAGCCGTTGACGGCGATCGCCTGATTATAGGGACCAACGGGAGCTGGTGCTTGGGAAGTATTGATGATTTTCATGACTGGGATTGACTGAAAGACAGGACAAAAAAACTAATTTTGGGAACAACTAATTACGGAAAGAGAGCATAGACCCTTACTAAAACTTTCTCACCCTGTAAGTGTAATAAGCCTGTTCACGATTGCTGAATTGTACAGTGACAAATTAAATGTCGTGATGCCAAATTAGTGTCGTCGGCTGAGATCCTCTCCTGCTGACCATTATAGCTCCTTTAACCCACTACACCCCTGAAAGGCAGAGTGACAAATTCAATGACGTCTTTTGCCTTAATGCCAAATTGATTGTCGTCTTTGTAAAAACTCCCCTTCTGCATGAGTGACAAATTCACTGTCACTTTTTTATTGGCGCGTTAAGATAACACTATGTTTTCATAAAGAGTGTTAAATGGAAGACTCAGACAAAGAGCACTTTACTATTCCGCCGGATCTAGACGAGGAAGCACTGCGAAAATTAGAGGTCGTACAGCATCTATTAGAACCCTGTGACCGTGCGACCTATGGCGAGAGGCTAAGAGAGAGTGCCCACACATTAGGAATCTCGGTTCGGTCTGTTCAGCGCTTGTTTAAGCTTTATCAGAAAGAAGGGATTGGCAGTCTGATTTCTACTAACCGGAAAGATAAGGGCTATCGCCGCATTGGCGAGGACTGGTCTGACTTTATCCTCAAGACCTTTGACACTCCCCGCCCCAAGGGACGGGGATTCTTGGTTCATAGACCAACCGTAAGCTCGCAGGATTGCTCCAACGAACCTAGAGGGTCGATCTCCCCAAGCGTATGGCTTTCCCAGTGCCCCTGGGTAGCTAATCCACGTTGCAG
>JBEAQB010000224.1:0-6608 GCA_041164125.1 Cyanobacteriota bacterium | reverse complement strand
CTGCTAAATCCTGTTGCCTTGATGGAACGATTGAATGAAATGGCGGGTAACCATGGTGTCGGTCGACTAGACATGGTTGAAAATCGTGTGGTTGGGATTAAATCCCGGGAAATTTATGAAGCCCCTGGCTTACTCGTTCTCATCGACGCTCATCGGGATCTAGAAAGCTTAACCCAAACGGCCGATGTGACCCACTACAAAAACACCGTCGAAGAAATTTACAGTCAACTGATTTATCGTGGTCTATGGTACAGTCCGCTCAAAGAATCCTTAGATGCTTTTATTCTTAAGACCCAAGAGCGGGTAACAGGCATGGTACGGGTCAAATTCTTTAAAGGCAATGCCAACATTGTCGGTCGTCAATCGGAGTATTCGATCTACGATGCGGAACTGGCAACCTATGGGATGGAGGATCAGTTTGACCATAAGGCAGCAGAAGGATTTATCTATATTTGGGGATTACCCACCAAGGTTTGGGCCCAAAAAATGCGGAAATAAACCTCGAGTCGCAAGACACTGGTCTGTTAATCAGCGTCTTGCCCAGCACGTCTGACGGTTCCCCAACCTGCAACGTGGAGTCTCAACGGCAACAATTCCAAAGATTAGTGACAGATTAATTTTGTCATCGGTGACCCGGGCTAAGATAAAGGCGAACTGCGATGGAGCACAAAATCCCATGTCAGATAATACCGCCCAAATCGATACTCTTTGTCACGCCCTGGAAACCCTTGACGAGGCGGAAACGTTGGAAGGGGCTGAATGTCGACAACAGGCCCAAGATATTTTAGCTAGCCCTTCCGTGGCCCTCCGCTTTAAAACGGCGATCGCCGATTTATTGATGCAAGCTAATCAACGATTTGCATTGAAAACAGTCAAAGGAGAAGAAAGTTATTAAACGTTGGTTATCGGGTTAACCGTACATCCCCTGGGGTCAGCCTTGAGGGGATTTTTTGATGAATAGATCCTAGATTGACTAGATCCTAGATTTAATCGTTTCTTGACCTTGGAAATCCAAAGTCGGCCTTACACTGAGGCGTAATCCTGTTGACGCAATGAGCTGTGCGTCATTGTTGCACCTATGAGATTATTGACCCATCGTACTAAAATTGTCGCCACCATTGGCCCCGCCAGTCGCTCAGTGGAAGTCTTGCGTCGTATGGTTGATGCTGGCATGAACGTGGCCCGCTTAAATTTTTCCCACGGTAGCTATGAAGACCACGCGGTGATGGTCAAGTTGTTACGTTCCGTCGAGCAGGAAATGGATACCCCTATTACCCTGCTCCAAGATTTACAGGGTCCAAAAATCCGGGTGGGTCAGTTACCCAGGGGGGAGATGACCCTCAATGAAGGGGAGATCATCCATCTGGTTCCTGTTGAGGTCAGCGCACAATATCCCGATGCCGTTAGCATCGATTATCCCCACCTAGCCGAAGAAGCTCAAACGGGCGATCGCATTTTATTAGATGATGGTCTGTTAGAAATGCGGGTGAGGTCAATTCAAGGGGTAGAGGTATTGTGTGACGTCGTCACGGGGGGTATCCTCAAAAGTCGCAAGGGGGTTAACTTACCGGGTCTAGACCTCACCCTGCCGTCTATGACTGAAAAAGACAAAAAGGATTTGGAATTTGGTCTAAGCCAAGGTATTGATTGGGTTTCCCTAAGTTTCGTGCGCAAAGATACCGATATCCTGGCGCTCAAAAAGTTTTTGCAGGAACGAGGTCATGGAGACTTGCCCGTCATTGCCAAAATCGAAAAACCCCAGGCGATCGCCAACCTAGACGGAATTTTAACTGCGACTAATGGCGTTATGGTAGCCCGGGGCGATTTAGGCGTCGAAGTAAACCCCGAAAAAGTCCCCCGTCTGCAAAAAGAAATTATTCGTCTCTGTAACCTGCGGGAAATTCCCGTCATCACTGCCACCCAAATGTTAGAGAGTATGATTCATCATCCGCGCCCGACTAGGGCCGAGGCCAGTGACGTCGCCAACGCCATCCTCGATGGAACCGATGCCGTTATGCTGTCCGGGGAATCTGCTGTTGGGGCCTATCCTGTGCAAGCTGTGCGGATGTTGTGCAAAATTGCTGAAGAGACGGAATCTAACCTACACTTTGCCAATGTCCCCCCCACCGCCAACACCGAAACCCACGCCTTGAGCGAAGCACTAGTGGTCATTGACGAGATCTTAACCCTGCGTTACATCGTTACTTTCACGACCTCTGGCTTTACTTCACTGTTAGCCTCTAATCAGCGACCCTCCGTGCCAGTCATTGCCTTTACACCATTCGAGAGAGTGTATCATACCCTTAATTTAGTTTGGGGAATTATTCCCTTTTTGATTGATGAAGAATTTGACACATTTGAAGGGCTAGTCAACCAAGCTGAAATACTGCTTAAAGAGCGAAATATGGCTAAAAGTGGAGACCAAATTTTAATTATGGCGGGGATTCCCAGTAAGATTCCACGAGGCACTAATTTTTTAAAAATCCACCGTCTTGCTTAAGATTGTCAAGGTCAGATTCTTGCACTTAAGTCACTGTCTTGACTTAAGTAACCCCCAAATTTTCATGCTGTTTGTTCGCCAATCGAAAAATCCTGTTTCTCAATAGCGGCCCTAATCTCATTTAAATCAATATATCGATCTGTCGCGTTACGTAATTCTCTAGCGATCATACCTTCCGTTGAAATAACAGTGATATGGGTTCTTTTTGAACGCAATAATTCGATCGCCCGTTCAAAATCCCCATCACCGCTAAAGAGAACCACCCGGTCATATTGATCGACTGTATTAAACATATCCACCACAATTTCAATATCTAAATTTGCCTTTTGGGAATATTTACCTGAAATATCGTCGTAATATTCTTTTAAAATTTTAGTCCTGACCGTATAGCCCAAACTGATTAAGGCATCTCGAAATCCTCTTTGATCTTGAGTGTCTTTTAAGCCTGTATACCAAAATGCGTTAACCAATTTGACGGATGGATCTGCTGTCAGAAAAGATAAGACTCTACGGGGATCAAAAAACCAGCCGTTTTTTTGTTGCGCATAAAACATATTGTTCCCATCCACAAAAATAGACATACGCTCTTTGTGGAAAGGAATTCCATTATAAATTGTCATATAAAATTAAATCGTCAGAATAAAGAAAATTAATAATTAAGATGAGAAAATAAAGTAGAAATTAGCGTTAAAAATAGTAACTGTTGTTAGTTTAGCGTAATTGATTAATCTTTGGTTAATCAATTTATCTCCCCTAAACGGCTGAAGTTGTCTGAATTGCTGGAATTGTCCACTGTCTCGGTCTGAACAGCTACCTGAAAAGGCCCCCACGAAGCGACCCCGAAAATCAAGGCGCGAAGGGCCCCCGTTGGCGATTAAATTTTTTGGCACTCCTGTCCTTTGGTGAACAGCAAACCGATGGGATTGATTTTGCTCAATAATAATTACCTACGTTGCCAAAGATGACGATGTGGCAAGAGGGTAAACTAGCATAAGCGACAATCGCTATTGTCTTGATCGTGTTGATAGGAGCCACCTGTGAATAAACATTACTCCCCATTCTCTACCTTTAATCAATCGGGTTTAGGCTGCGGGCTGACGATCTTGGCCGGGGCCTTGCTTCTGAGCGCAATCGGGCTACAAGCGGTCGTCAACAGCATTGCTATTTTGATTCTAATGATGATCCTGACTCCCCTGGTGGGATTGTCGGTGTTTCGTTGGTGGCTCAAACGTAAATTAGTGGAGTCAGATTGCCCCGTGTGCCACTACGAATTTACGGGCTTTGACGGGCAGGAATGTCGTTGCCCCAACTGTGGTGAGGTTCTGTTAGTAACAGATGGTAAATTTCGTCGCCCTACGCCCCCAGGCACTATTGATGTAGATGCCGTGGACATTTCAGTCAATGCACTAGAGGAATCTTGATTCGTACCAACCACGGCACCAGGAATTTTGTCTCTTTCCACTTTAGGGTCGAAATCGTTCCATTAACCTCGTAAAATAGGGTCACATTTCATCCGTGATTATCGTTGTGACTAGTGCGATCTTTTCAGACTGGCCCCTATTTTTGCAACAACTACTTGATGGTCAATCATTGTCCCGCCAACAAGCTGTTCAACTGATGCAGGGGTGGTTGACCAATGCTATCGATCCGGCGCTATCCGGCGCAATTTTGGCTGCTATTCAAGCAAAAGGAGTCTCGGCGGCAGAACTGACCGGTATGGCAGAGGTATTACAAGCCCAGTCCCAGACTCAAACTATGACAACGACGCAGCCCCTGGTCGATACCTGCGGCACCGGAGGTGACGGGGCTTCAACGTTCAACATTTCAACGGCGGTCGCCTTTGTGACAGCAGCGGCCGGGATCAAAGTCGCGAAACACGGTAATCGCTCCGCATCCAGTCAGGTGGGGTCAGCTGATGTGTTAGAGGCCCTCGGCATCAATTTACAAGCGGAGCCTAAACGGGTCGCAGCGGCGGTGAATGAGGTGGGCATTTCATTTCTGTTTGCTCCAGGTTGGCATCCGGCCCTCAAACAAGTCGCCCCCATCCGCAAAACGCTCAAGGTACGAACAATTTTTAACCTCTTGGGCCCCCTGGTGAACCCTCTACGACCGACAGGTCAGGTGATTGGCGTTTATAGTTCTAATTTTTTAACCGCAATGGCGATCGCCCTACAAAATTTGGGCAGCCAAAAAGCATGGGTGGTTCATGGCCGGGAAAAACTCGATGAAGCAGGACTGGGGGCGCCTACTGACATGGCTGGGTTTAACCACGGCAGTGTCATCTCTGAAACCTTAGATCCTCAAAAGCTAGGTCTGACACCAGCCCCATTAGCCGTCTTAAAAGGTGGAGACGTCCCAGAAAACGTTTCAATCCTAACCCAAGTTCTACAAGGGAAGGGAACCCAAGCCCAAACTGAGGTTGTCGCCCTCAATGCCTCCTTAGCATTGCAGGTGGGTGAGGCCGTTGCCTGGGGAGATCATCAACAAGGTGTTACTCGAGCGGCAGAAATTTTACGTCAAGGGGCAGGGTGGGATAAATTGCAGCAGTTGGTTCAGTTTTTAGAGGACTGATCGAACTGATCGTGATGCTTGATGGCGATCGCCGTTTGTCCCCTCTGAAGGGAATCACATGATTGAGAAGGTGCTGGTTATTTTTTGAGAGACAGAGCTTGAAGATCGTTGCATTGAATGGGAAAGGGAGTGTGGGCAAAAGTCCATGCGAAAGCGATTGGAGGTGATAGGTTGACAGGATATACCGCCACGATTACAAGTGCCACACTGCGTCTGCGTGAATCTCGTATTGTTGCTGACTTATTAATCCGCCAGGCGAATGATGATGTGTGGCGAGAGATTGTGTTTGAAAATAATGTGCTTCAAATGAATAGCATTGAATCCATTAGGAGAGTGTCACGCTTGCTTCGTGCCCGGATGGAACCCCTCGGTTCAAAAATCTGGTTATTGATTCGAGATGGCGATCGCCTACAGGCCACTCAGGCCGTTTTAGCGGGAGCGGTCAAGCATAGTCGGCTGTTAGGGGATTTTATGGACATTGTACTTCGAGAACAGCGGTCACTATTTGCCCAAAAACTCGAATATTGGATGTGGGATGAGTATATTGGTAGTTGTCGTGGACGAGATTTTAAAATGCCTCAGTGGAGTGAATCGACTATCAAGAAGTTGCGTTCTAGCATTTTCTCGATGCTCTCGGAAGCGGGTTACCTGGAAAACACCCGCAGTTTACGCTTGCAAACTGTTTTCTTGGATGACCAATTAAGGCACTGTTTACGAGAACGAGAGGAGAGATACGTCCTGCGCTGCTTGGAGGTGATGGAGTGACCCTCAATCTGGCTAGTCGACTCAATCAAATTCTGCCTCGCATCACTAGTGAAGACTTTCTGGCTAGTCAAGGGATTGGTAATGAAATCGCTTGCTATGTCTTCGATTACGATCCGGATGAAGAACTGCAAGTGCGAAGTTATCTAGCGATAATGTTGGAGCGCCTCCAAAGTTATCACAGTAATTTGCGCGTGCTGCACCTAAATTTGTTGGATGTCGTTATCGCCTATTTAGACAAACGGGGTCTTCTGGACAAGGCGATCGCCCTGGGGCAATCGAAAGGAGATGCTGGGTTGCTAAAAGCGTTAAAAGGGCCGTTAACGGCTGAGAAGGTTAGAGATTTCATTGATGTTACCTATCAGCCCAGTCACCATAACCTTGTGTTTCTCTCCGGTGTGGGGAGTGTCTGGCCGCTGCTACGGGCCCATAGTTTACTGAACTGCTTGCACACCATTATGGGACAGACGCCATTGGTGATGTTTTATCCAGGACGTTTTGACGGTAAAACCCTGCGTTTATTTGGGGGAGTTGCGTCTGAATCCCCGAAACCCGGAACCGAACCTTACTACCGAGCTTTTTCTTTAGTGCCCAGGGAGACGAACTAATGCTAATTCAAGACCTATTCGATCGCCGGATTGACCGCAATATTAATGGGGTGGTCAAAGCAGATCAGCTTGATGCCTCATCAGTTTGGCAAGAACTAGATGAATTTGTCGTGACTCAGGAGTTGAGGGGCCACTTTAGCGATCTCATTGCTGTGCTGCTAGAGACA
>JBEAQB010000223.1:0-3354 GCA_041164125.1 Cyanobacteriota bacterium | reverse complement strand
CCAACCCGCCTACCAAGCGATTCTTGACCTGTACAGTGACCTTGAAAAAAACGGTCCCTTCTCCATCACGGCCAACCAACAAATCCAACAACTGAATGCCCAATTGCGCGCAACCCTTGCTGATGTTTTTGCCGTTGACGCCAGCACCATTACCTTGACGGATAACGTCACCACCGGCTGCGACATTGTACTTTGGGGTATTCATTGGCAGGCCGGAGACGACATTTTACTAACCGATTGTGAACACCCCGGTATTATTGCCATTGTTCAGGCGATCAGTGAGCGCTTTGGGGTCACCTATCGCTTTTGCCCCATCTTAGAAACGCTCAATAGGGGCGATCCGAATCAAGTGATCCAAGCCTATTTAACCCCCAAAACCCGGTTAGTGATTCTGAGCCACTTGTTATGGAATACCGGACAAGTTTTACCCTTAGATAACATCATGGCGACTTGTCGTGCTTATCAGGGGGATTATCCCGTCCAAGTTTTAGTGGATGGTGCCCAATCAGCCGGCTCACTACCCTTAAATTTTGCTGAATTAGGGGTTGATTATTACGCTTTTACCGGTCACAAATGGTTTTGTGGCCCCGCTGGGGTCGGTGGCCTTTATATTCATCCCGATCGCCTAGGGGAGTTGCAGCCGACCTATGTGGGCTGGCGCAGCATTAACTATGGCGCCAAAGGAGAACCCCAGGGTTGGGTCGCCGGGGGCAAACGTTTTGAAGTCGCCACCTCCGCCTATCCTCACTATGCTGGCTTGAACGCTGCGCTGAAACTCCATCAGCAGCAGGGGGAGGCGGAAGAACGCTATCAACAAATTTGTGCTGTGAGCCGTTATCTTTGGGAGGGCTTGCAACGGTTACCCCATATTCGTTGCCTTGCCCACCTTCCCCCAGCGGCTGGGTTGGTTTCCTTTACTGTTAAATCTGACCTTCCCCATAAAATGATTGTGCAACACCTTGAAGATCAACGTTTTTATCTCCGCACGATCGCCGATCCCGACTGTATGCGCGCCTGTTGTCATTACTTTACGACGACAGGGGAAGTTGATGCGTTATTGGCCGCACTTAAACAGTTTGCTTAGTCTCAACCTATACGACTCAGAAAGGCCTTAAGGCGATCGCTTTTGGGCTGACGAAATAACTGGTCTGGCGGGCCGGCCTCTTCCACAATGCCAGCATTAAAAAACAAGACCTTATTGGACACTTCCCGAGCAAACTGCATCTCATGGGTCACAACCGCCATGGTCATCCCCTCCTCGGCCAACTGTTTCATCACCGTTAACACCTCCCCCACTAATTCTGGGTCAAGGGCACTGGTGGGTTCGTCAAATAATAATACCTCGGGCTTCATACACAGCCCCCTGGCGATCGCCACCCGTTGTTTTTGGCCACCAGAGAGTTGTTCCGGGTAAGCATCCGCTTTATTGGCCAAACCGACCTTTTGCAGATAGGCAAGGGCCCGTTCCTGACAGACAGCTAGGGGCAATTTTAGGACCTTACGGGGCGCCAGGACTAAGTTCTGCAGCACTGTTAAGTGAGGAAAGAGGTTGAAATGTTGAAACACCATGCCCACCCGGATTCGGAGTTGACGTAATTCCGCTTGACTAACTGTTGCCTGGGAAAGATTCACGCCAGCGACGGTTAACTGGCCACCGCTGATGGACTCTAAGCGGTTTAAGCAGCGCAAAAAAGTGCTTTTACCACAACCAGATGGGCCAATAATAGAAATCACATCGCCTGGGTACATGACGCCGTTAATGCCCTGAAGTACCTGGAAGTGACCATAACTCTTTTGCAGATTTTCACAGACGATAATGGGTAAGGGCATCTTTTCAGTGCTCATGGTTGCAGGAGGGCAGACCGTAACAAAGGGCAAGTGAGGATTTATTATTGTCTACGGATTTCTATCCCGACGTTAACAAGGAATAGTATCATTTTGTGACATTTATTTTTGGGCAAGTTTTTGATACTGTGCAGTCAAACTATTGCCCTATTACCGTTAACCGATGGATGTGTTGAAAGAAAGATCATTATTGCGTTATTTACTGCTTCTGGCTCTGGGCGTGCTCCTCGTCCTTGTGTCCCCCCTGTCGCCAGTCTTCTCCCAAAATACGGGTCGGGCCTTTGTGGTCGCCACAGAACCGACTTTTCCCCCCTTTGAAATGGTTGATGGGCAGACT
Source organism: Cyanobacteriota bacterium (assembly GCA_041164125.1). Lineage (GTDB taxonomy): Bacteria > Cyanobacteriota > Cyanobacteriia > Cyanobacteriales > Microcystaceae > Synechocystis. The sequence goes on along the minus strand of JBEAQB010000223.1, from coordinate 1,172 downwards.
GGTAAGTTAACGGGTTTTGATATTGATTTAATCCGAACGATTGGCGAAGCAGCAGGCTTAACGATTCAAATCGAAAGTTTGCCCTTTGACGGGATTATACCGGCCCTCCAAGCGGGCACCCTGCAAGCAGCCATTAGCGGTATTACCATCACCGGGGAACGGGCCCAATCTGTTGCATTTTCTAGCCCCTACTTTAAAGCGGGTCTGGCGATCGCCGTGCCAGCAAACAATGACAGTATTAAGTCCCTCGCGGATTTAGAGGGGAAAAAAATAGCGGTGCAGCTTGGGACAACAGGGGCTCTGGAGGCAGTCAAAATTCCTGGAGCTCAAGTGGTCAACTTTGACTCAGCGGCAACAGCTCTCCAGGAACTGGTCAACGGCAAAGTCGATGCCGTTCTTAACGATGGCCCCGTCACCCTATTTGCCATTAAAGACGCTGGCTTGCAGGGGATAAAAATTGCAGGGGAAGCGGTAACGGAGGAATTTTATGGCATTGCCTTACCCCTAGGTCGCCCGGGGGAACCCAACGAGAACTTAGCCCTGGTGAATTACGGCCTGTTTCAGGTCATTGCTAGTGGCACTTACCAAGCTCTCTATGAAAAGTGGTTTGGGGTCGCCCCCCCTTTTTTGCCCCTTGTCGCACCGGCCATGGTGTCCCCCCAGGGGAGCCTGCCACAGGCGCAGATCGAAACGAAGGAATGGTTCTTTGAACGTTTGTTTAAAAATCTCATCCGAGGGGCCGGGATAACAGTCCTCTTAACGATCTTCACTGTTATCTTTGGACTGTTGGGGGGAACGGCGATCGCCTTGGCCTTAATCTCTCCCATCAAACCCTTGCAGTGGCTCTGCCGCCTCTACGTCGAATTTTTTCGGGGCACCCCCATGCTGGTGCAACTATTTATTATTTATTTTGGTTTGCCTGCCTTATTTAAGAGCTTAGGGCTTGAATGGACATTGGATCGTTTTCCCGCCGCCATATTAGCTCTCTCCCTGAATATGGCCGCCTATCTAGCAGAAATTATCCGGGGGGGGATTCAGTCCGTGGATCAAGGTCAGTGGGAAGCCTGCCAATCCCTAGGCTTGACCTACTGGCAAACCCTCAAGGACGTCATTTTTCCCCAAGCGTTTCGGCGTATCCTTCCCCCCCTAGGCAATGAATTCATCACCCTCAT
>JBEAQB010000222.1:0-7631 GCA_041164125.1 Cyanobacteriota bacterium | reverse complement strand
GCCGATGCCCAGCGTTTGTATGAGAAAGCGATTTCCACCTATAAAGACGGGTTTAAGGGGGCATTCTTGCTACGTAAACCCAATTCCGAAGAAGGCATTGCCGTTATCCTCTGGCATACCCTCGAAGACATGGAAGCCAACCAAACCGAAGTGCATCGCAAAATCCTTGAAGAAATGGGGCCGTTATTTAATGCCCCCCCAGTGACCAATATTTATGAGGTTTGTAGTGAAGTGGCGGCCTATAATCGCGAACTGCAAGCTGTGGGCTAGCTCAAGTCGTACAATGTGCCAAAACCCACTGCCGCATTAACCCATTAACCTGTTGGGGATCTTCATCGTGAGGGCAATGCCCGGCGGCGAGGAAATGTTCAGTGAATGGGGCGTAATACTGATGAAACTTAGCGCTACGCTCCCGCACCTTCATCCAAGGATCCCCCTCACCCCAAATAGCCATCAACGGTGTTTGTAATTGACTCAACAGTTGATCTACGGTTTCTCCCTGGGGAGACTTAAACACTGCCGCAAACACTTGGGGCGCACCGGGGTCGCAGGAGGGTCGATAAATTTCTTCCACCAGGCGATCCGTTACCGCTGTTTGATCCACATAAACTTTCAATAGGGTTTTCCGGATATTTTGGCGACGGCGGACAAATTGAAATAACAAATAACTGGGTAGGGGCTGTAGCATCACCGCTTTAATCAGTTTCTGCAGCGGATTATTTAGCTTGGGACCAACGTGATCGCCGAAGGGCCCGGCACTATTAAGCAAAATCACCCCGCTCACCCAGTCTGGGCAGTGGGCCGCCACGCATAACGCCGCATACCCTCCGAGAGAATTCCCCGCCACAACGGTTTTTTGGCCGATGACCTGGGTAATAAACGCCTGAAGCTGCTGTTGCCAAAGTTGACCACTGTATTGCAGGGCGGGTTTAGCCGATCGCCCAAAACCGAGTAAATCAATGGCCCAGACAGAGAAGTCAGCGGATAACCCCTCGATATTTTTACGCCAGTGATCCGTAGACGCCCCAAAACCATGGACAAGGAGTAACGCCGGGCGCTCAGGTTGGGGATCGCCGGCATGGACGTAGTAAATTTTGTGCCCTTGCCACTGCCAGTAATTACCAGCAATTGACTCAGTGGTCTGCAACGGAATGGACTGCATCGTGTTAAAGGGGGGTAACAAAAAATGTCTCGTTAAATTCCACACTTTAACAAAAATAGGTCGCGGATCGTTGTCTAACCCGGCGGCCAACTGAAAGGGCGATCGCCGAGAATATGCAGATGGAGGTGAAAGACTGTTTGTCCCACCGCTTCACCATTATTGATCACAAGGCGAAACTGTTCGCCGATACCTAGGTCAGCAGCAATTTGTTTCGCTTTCAGCAATAAATGTCCCAGTAAAGCGTGGTCTGCCGCCGTGGCAGCGGCAAGGGTCGGAATCGCTTTTTTCGGAATCAAGAGGACGTGAACTGGTGCTTGGGGGTTAACATCCCGAAATGCCAAACAGAGATCATCTTCATAAACAATGTCTGCCGGAATCTCACGGTCAATAATTTTGCTAAAAATCGTGTGACTACTCATCAGCTCTGCCTAGTTTAATCCGAGTTTTCTCTCAGCTTAGCAGCGTTGCCGGATTTTTCCGATTGCCCCCGCAGGGTGGGTTAGTCCATATGGTTTCTACAGCCAAGATAGTGCGAGATCCACCGAGGAAAATTGGCATAATTAACTGTAACAACGCCAGATAACCAAGTAACTTATGACCGATCGCCGTCATTTTGCCCCCGCCACCCAACGTAATCGAGAACCGATCGCCGCTGTTTTGCAGCAACATTTACCGTCCCAAGGCAGTATTCTGGAAATTGCCAGTGGTACGGGGGAACACGCCCAGTTTTTTGCCCCCTTATTTGCTCCCCGCTGGTGGATTCCCTCTGATCCAGATTGCCACTGTCGAGACAGTATTGCTGCCTGGCAAGCCTATCACCCCATTGAGACTTTACAAGCGCCCCTAGATATTGACGTCACCCAGGAGACTTGGGCGATCGAAACCATGGCCCTGCCTGAGCCGGTCACGGCAATCGTTGCTATCAATATGGTTCACATTTCCCCTTGGGAGGCAACGTTAGCACTATTGGCTGGTGCAGCCCGGATTTTAGCCCCAGGAGGAATTTTGTATTTGTATGGACCTTACCGTCAGGCTAGTGTGGCAACTGCGCCCAGCAATGAAGCCTTCGATCAGTCCTTAAAGGCACGCAATCCCGCCTGGGGATTACGCAACCTAGAAACCGTTACTGCTGCTGCCAAGGCGGAGGGATTATCCCTGCTGAGGGTCATGGCAATGCCTGCCAATAATTTATCGGTAATCCTTACTCGACCGTTGGCAAAAGGACTATGATGTGACTGCCACGTAGGCATTCCTGACCATCAACACACGCTTAAGTTATGGCTGACTCATCGTCGCGGCTCCCCCTGCAAACGTTAAACATCGGTGACGTCGTTACGGCGGGACTCAGAATTTATCGAGACCATTTTAAGCCCTACTATGGGCAAGCCTTCCAGTTCTATCTCTGGATAACGCTTGCCATCATCATTTCCCTGGTTGTTGTCCTGGCAGTGAGGGCGATCGAGGCGGCTCTGACGCCACCAGTTTCCACGGGAATTTGGATTTTCGTGGTGTTGGCGTTGTTTGTGCCCTGGGGCTACTGTCTGGCCAAGGCGATCGCCGTTCAGGGCGTTTTAGCGAGGGTCGCGTTTTTTGAAGTCGGAGAAGCGCCAGAAAGTTTAGAGGCGGCCCGGATTCAATTAATGCCCAGGTTTTGGCGATTTTTACGAACATCGTTACTGGTGGCGCTGTTAATGACGCTCTGTTCCTTGGTGGTTGGGGGGATTCTTGCCTTACTATTGTTGCTCGGTAGCGTGATAGGGGAGGCGAATCCTGGGGGGGGAATAGCCGTGGGCATATTGGCGTTCGTCTGGTTCTGGGTCGGACTGTTTATCTATATCTGGGTTTTTGCTCGCTTGGCGTTAACTGATGTGTGTTTAGCGGTGGAGCCAACGTTAAGTCCGGTTAATGCCGTCAGTCGTAGTTGGCACCTGACCCATGGTGATGGGGTGAATTTACAGAAACTTTTTATAATCGTCTTTTTGCTTACCCTCCCACTAGTGGTTGTGGGAAACCTGGGGAGTATTGGGGCAACCTTAGCCGGGTTGGACAAAAATATGGCAACGCTCATTAATTTTCCCTTTAGTATTTTAGTGGGGGCGCTGTTCATTCCCTTCTGGCAGACTATCAAAGCGGTAGTTTATTGTGATCTCCGTACCCGTAAGGAAGGCTTAAGATTGTCAATGGATCTCCCTCCCCTGGAAGATTTTTCGGGCTGAGTCGTTTTCCCTTCATTGCCGAAACAACGTTAAACAAGTCCAATGGTTAAAATTGTCTGTCGTCGTTCCCTCGGGTTTCAACCGGTGTTTGATATCGGTTTGGCCGGAGATCACAATTTCTGCTTAACCCAAGGCGTGATCGCGGCAAATTGTTTTAATAAATCCCACTCAACAGCCTACGCCTACGTCACTTACCAAACGGCCTATTTAAAGGCGAATTATCCTGTGGAGTATATGGCGGCCTTGTTAACTGCCAGCAGTGACAGTCAAGATAAGGTTGAGCGATACCGTGAAAATTGTCAAAAACTAGGCATTGAGGTGGAGCCGCCTGATATTAACCGTTCCCAACGCCACTTTACGCCTCAGAATCAAGCAATTTTATTTGGTCTGTCTGCTGTGCGGAACCTGGGGGAAGGGGCGATCGAGCAAATTTTAGCCGCCCGCAATGGGGCCGACAAGCAACAATTTAAATCCCTAGCGGATTTCTGTACCCAAGTGGACCTCCGTGTGGTGAACCGTCGGGCGATCGAAACCTTAATTTTGGCGGGAGCCTTTGATGGTGTGCAAGCCAATCGCAACCAGCTTTTGCATGACCTAGAATTGGTGATTACCTGGGCTCAGAAACGGGCCAAAGAGAAAGAAAGCGGCCAGACTAACCTCTTCGATTTACTGGGGGGAGGGCACACCGTAACGGAACAAACTGCCCCCACTAATGGCTTTGATCAAGAACCCTCAGCTCCCCCCGTCCCTGAATTTTCGCTGCAAGAAAAATTGAAGCTGGAAAAAGAACACCTCGGTTTTTACGTATCGGAACATCCGTTAAAGTCTGTCCAAAAGATAGCCCGTGTACTGTCTCCCGTTAACCTTAGCGAACTTGATCAGTATAAAGTTCGCCAAAAGGTTAGTGCTGTGGTGATTTTGGTGGCAGTCAAAAAAATTATCACCAAAAAGACGGGGCAACCCATGGCATTTTTAACCCTGGAGGATGTCTCTGGCCAAGCTGAAGCAGTGGTTTTTCCTTCCAATTATGAGCGCCTACAGGATTGGTTAGTTGAAGATACTCAACAGATGGTGTGGGGCAAAATTGATAAACGAGACGACCAAACTCAACTCATTGTAGAAGACTTGGAACCTGTGGAACGGGTTAAAATGGTGATGCTAGATCTGACGGCCCAGGAAATTGCCAATCAGGGTGCCCAGGCTCAAATCAAACAAATTTTACAGCGCCATAGCCCTCAAAAAGACCAATCTAAAGTGCCCGTCTTGGCCAGAATTATCGAGGGAGAGACGCGGCATGTCATCCGTTTTGGGGAGGACTATTGGGTCAATGATTACACCTCAGCGGTTTCGGCACTACAGGCATCAGGCTTTCGGGCTCAAACCCAATTATTAATGCCCCACGCGCAATGATTTTATTGTTCTGTTTGGCGTTGTTGCTTACCCAAAGCGCCGAGATGGTCAGGGCACAAGTTTGATGGGGTATGGCAAGCATTAACTGAACTCGCTAGGGGTCTGACAAGTCTCCCCCCTCGTTATTGCAGGTAAGCGACAGGGCAGGAAGGAGACTGGCTACGACCGCTTGAATTAACCCAGGGCTTTGTCGATCGCCGCTTTGAGGTCTGCATCATCAGGAGGGGTTTTGGGGTCAAACCGGGCAATGACGGTTCCGTCACGTCCGACCAAAAATTTACCAAAATTCCAACGAATATCTTCCCCATCCCCCACTAGGAATTGATACAAGGGACTGCGATTGGGACCATTGACATCTTGTTTTGCTAAGAGTGTAAACTCGACGTCATATTTGGTTTGGGTAAAGGTTTTAATTTCTTCTGGGGTACCCGGCTCTTGTCCCCCAAATTGGTTACAGGGAACGCCGACGATCACTAAACCGCGATCGCCATAGGCCTTGTCCAATTCCACCAAACCGTTGTATTGGGGCGTTAAGCCACATTGACTGGCAACATTAACAAATAAGACAACTTTATTGGTCAGAGCGTCCGGAGCCAGGGGAGCGCCGTCGAGGGTGGTCAAATTGGTTGGTAAGGGCATGGATGTTAAGAAGTGTTACGACATGATCAATTATCGGGGATCATAGTCTCCCCCTGGTCAAAAATGCAAATTTTGCCGATCCAACCCGTCCCCATTTTTCGGGAGAGTGGCAATGGCATCAGCGGCTAAATAGCCATTTCCAAAGGGGATGGCGGGGGCCCATCTGACGGATTTTGCTCGTATTGCGGATGAGACGGTTACGTTCTTTGATGGATAATCCCCACAGGAGATGACAACTTTGTCTGACTAACACAGAGCCAGTGATACCAAGACCCATGAGCAAGCAAAACGTCGGCAGCAGTTGAAACGAAAAACTATAGCGGAGGGCAACCCAGGTAAAGTGATCGAGCAACAGCCGAATATCATCCCGAAACTGCAAAAGGGCCCAAGGAATCAGGGTTAACCAGACCAACACCACACCGCCCCAGCGACAATACCCCCCTATACAGTAAAGACGATAGGCCGGTTTACTTAAGCATTGCTGGGGAAATAAACGGGGAGCCATAACAAATATGAGGGGCCGGACAGTTTTAAACTTAAGCGGAAAGGTGTCCCCCTGTCTGTTGCAAGTCACATCCACTGATGCCATGCCCCCATCAAGCTGGCACTATGGTTCTTACTTCAGTTGTAAAATTGCCAGAACCATCGCCATACATTCATCGTATAGGGCATCTCGTCCCCAACGTTGGAGTTGTCGGCCCAGCAGTTGTTCAGTATTTTGATCATCTAACGCCGTTACCTGTTGAACGCGGTAATTTTGAGCACCGCCCCCTGCTTCCATCCGCATGCAGCCCAACGTACCAGAACACAGTACCGTACCACATTGGGATTGATGATTCGTCGAGCCTAGCTTCAAGCTGACTAAATCCCCTAACACTTGGCCGGTATCGGCGATGGGGAGCCCGGCGAGTTCAGCGTCAATTGTTCGCTGGTCAAGACTACAAAATTGAATTTTGTGAATGTCATAAACCCCTGGTTCATACCGATAACTCACAGGGTGCCATTGCAACCGACTGGCCACCCAGCCTAGATACATCAACGCTTGGGCATAGTTGCCTTTTTCGTAGTCAATCGAAACTTGATCGATTTCCCCCACGGAAGACCGCCGCTCTGGTGCATCAAAGGCTTCAGCTGTTAGTTCTTGCCAGGCAGCTAAGCGCCCCCAATTAAGGTCGGCGATCGCCGCTTGGTTGGTAACCAGTTGCGCCAGTTGGGTCAAATCCCCTTCGGGATCATTGAAAATACTGGAATCCACAATCAGCGTATCCACAAGAGATAGCAATCGTTGGAACAAACCATAGTCTTTTTCGGGACTGGCTTTCCACCAAACATATTGGGGCAAGGCTGGTAACATTAATTCCGTGATCATACCGCCGATGCGTTCGAGGGCATCGGACGTGCCCCGCAGGGTGAGATATTCGCAACAAATTAGGGTATGGTTCTGGTTTTTCTGAATCGGGCAATAGGCCGAGACTTGGGCTTTAACGCCCTCATCTGCCTCCGCCGTGGGACAGAGGGTAATAATACGACAGGGATTGGCGGCGGCGATCGTATCAGCAATGCCACTCCCTTCTAGATCGGGAGAGTAGGGTTTGGTAATCCGCTCAGCCGTGCTGAGCAAATCCCCTTGCGCTTGGGCCGCATGGAAAGCCGCTTCTAACTGTTGTTTAAATTCTGGATTTGATCGCCCGGTAACAGGTAAGTTCAAGGCTTTTTGGGCGGATTTAATGGCGGCAGTCATACGGGGGCCCATAATGCCATCAATGGGCCCGGTGTAATACCCTAAAGCTGCTAATAACGATTGCACCGAATCTGGTTCATAAACCAAAAAGCTAAAGGTCGTCGCCCGGGTGGCCACTAAGCCTTCATCCGTATTTTGGGCGTTGGTCTGCCAAATTTGGGCAAGTTCAGATTCAATTTTTTCTAGGGAAATATCCTTGGGAGCTTGAAGAGAAACGAGGGGAGGCGCTTGGGTTGTACTCATGGGAATGGCACCGATGGAATCAGACAGAGAAAGTCAGCGGTCTTGTTTCCCCTATGGTAGTAGCAGATTTTGATTTGTTTCCCCTTTGCTCAAAAAAGTTTATCAGAATATGGCACGGGAAAACCCTGCCGTTCACGGCGGGGATGTGCCGAGTGCCTTAATTCCTTGCTAGCCAGACTCATGGCACCCATTGTTACGAACAAGGAGCTAGAATGCAAGG
>JBEAQB010000221.1:0-3402 GCA_041164125.1 Cyanobacteriota bacterium | reverse complement strand
CCAAGTTATTCTTATCCGATCAAACAGGCTGTACCATAACTTAAATACAGCTTGTTTTTCGTATGGGTATGCTCCAGTCCCCCTCCCACTTTATCTATTTTGCCTATGGCTCTAATCTCTTAAGCCAACGCTTAACCGCTGATGATCGCTGTCCGTCGGCCCGGGTGTTAACCACTGGCTTTCTTGCCGGACATTGCCTCAAGTTTCATAAGGTAGGCAAGGACGGATCGGGCAAGTGTGATATCGTGCCGACGCGTAACCCAGAGGATCGGGTTTATGGCGCAGTGTTTCAAATTGCCATGGGCGATCGCCATAACCTAGACCGGGCGGAAAGTCTGGGCATTGGCTACCGTGCGGTCTGGGTAAACGTGCAGACACCTGAACGACCTATCCTGGCGTTAGCCTACCGCGCGCTTCACACCCAAGCAGACTTACGCCCCTTTGGGTGGTACCAACAATTAGTGATTGCCGGGGGAATGCAGCATCAACTCCCCCCCGACTACCTCCAGCAAATTCGCCAAGTACCGTCCATCCCCGATCCTGATGTTGGCCGTTGTCAACACCACCAACGACTGACGAGCCCTAAGGATCAACCCAGCGACCATCAGCCTTGATGAGATTGATCAGCTCTTGAACCCCTTCCGCCTCCGGGACTCGCTTAATTTCTTCCCGCCCTCGATAAAGGGCAATATAACCCGCCTGTTTGCCAACATAACCGTAGTCAGCATCGGCCATTTCCCCCGGGCCGTTTACAATGCACCCCATCACCGCAATATCCAACCCCGTTAGATGTTTGGTCGCGGCCCGGACTTCATGCAAAACATCTTCCAGGTTAAACAACGTCCGGCCGCAGGAAGGACAGGCCACATATTCCACCATGGTTTTCCGTAAGCCTAACGCCTGCAAAATGCTGTAACAGACGGGAATTTCCTTTTCTGGTGCTTCGGTTAAGGAAACCCGGATTGTGTCGCCAATGCCATCAGCTAATAAAGTGGCAATACCAGCGGTGGACTTAATGCGACCATACTCGCCGTCCCCCGCTTCTGTGACACCAAGATGTAGGGGGTAATCCATGCCTAACTCGTCCATCCGTTTGACCATTAAACGATAGGCTGCCAGCATGACGGGCACCCGAGACGCTTTCATGGAAATAACGAGATTCTGGAAATCTAAGGACTCACAAATTTTGATAAATTCTAACGCCGACTGCACCATGCCTTCTGGGGTATCACCATAGGTAAACAACATCCGTTCTGACAGGGAACCGTGATTAACGCCAATGCGCATGGATTTACCTTGATCCCGCAAAGAAACCACCAACGGTTCCAGGGTTTCACGAATTCTATCCCCGATGTCAGTAAATTCGGCTTCGCTATAGCCGTCCCGTTGGGCATCAGGTTTTTCAAAGACGTATAATCCCGGATTGATGCGCACCTTATCGACGTGTTTCGCTACCTCCAAGGCAATTTTCATGCCGTTATGGTGAACATCGGCCACTAGGGGAACCGGTTGATAGGTGGCTAATAATTTTTGCTTAATGTCCGCCAGTGCTTTGGCATGGGCCATACTGGGTACGGTAACCCGTACAATTTCGCACCCCATTTCGTGAAGTCGGCGAATTCCGGCCACGGATCCGTCGATGTCGAGGGTATCTTCGTTGATCATCGATTGGACAACCACGGGATATCCGCCACCGATGATCACGTTACCCACAGGAACAGGCCGGGTTCGACGACGATGAATAGTGGTATCAAATTCAGGGGCGATCGATGCTTGGGGGGGGGCTAACAAGGTCATAGGTCCAAGTTCACTTCAGGGTAAAAAACAAGCTGAGGAGGAAGTTTTGCTTCTATTGTGACAAACTCAGGGGCCCGATGACGCAGAGAAGACAAAAGTCAATGATCCGCTCCTTCAATGGGGGCAAACCCTTGTCGCTGGATATTTTCTGTGACATGCCGCGGTTCTAGGAACTGCAATAAATAATCCGGACCACCGGCCTTGGATCCGACCCCCGACAGTTTAAAGCCTCCAAAGGGTTGCCGGGAGACGATTGCTCCAGTAATGGTGCGGTTGATATAAAGATTGCCCACTTCAAACTCAGCTGCCGCACGGTGAATGTGATCTGGGGTGCGGGAATAGAGCCCCCCGGTGAGGGCATAGTCCGTACCGTTAGCAATGTCTAGGGCCTCATCAAAGGTCCGGGCGCGGATGATGGCTACCACCGGACCAAAGATTTCCTCCTGGGCAATGGTGGCGTGGGGAGAAACATTTTTAAACACTGTGGGGCCGACAAAATACCCGTCATCTGGGGCATCACAGGCGATCGCCACTTCCCCTTCTGCTTTACCCTGCTCAATGTACTCTTTGATCCGGGCTTGGGCCTTCGCGTCAATTACTGGGCCCACTTGGGTGCTGGGGTCATCGGTCGCGCCAACATTGAGGGAACGGGTGGCTTCTACCAAGCGTTCCACAAAAGCATCATGAACGGAATCGAGCACCACCAGGCGGGAACACGCAGAACATTTTTGCCCCGTGTAACCAAAGGCCGAATACACGGCCCCAGCTACGGCTTGGTCTAAATCGGCACTTTCATCGACGATAATGGCATTTTTGCCCCCCATTTCCGCAATGACCCGCTTGAGGTGACGTTGTCCTGGTTGCACTAAGGCAGCATCGGCGTAAATCTGACAGCCCACTTCCCGCGAGCCGGTGAAGGCGATGAGATGCACGTCAGGATGGTTGACCATGTAGGAACCGACCACCGAGCCCTTACCAGGTACATATTGGAAAACCCCTCGGGGAACGCCGGCTTCGATCAGAATTTCGGCGATTTTGGCGGCAATGACCGTTGAGGTTTCTGCCGGTTTTAATAACGTACAATTGCCCGTCACCAAGGCCGCTACCGTCATGCCGACGGCGATCGCCAGGGGAAAATTCCACGGGGAAATCACCAGGGCAATGCCACGGGGCTGGTAAAAATAGCGATTGGTTTCCCCGGGAATATCGAGATTAACCCCCTGGTCTAGCCGTTCCATTTCGTCGGCGTAGTAGCGGCAAAAATCGATCGCTTCAGACACTTCCGCATCGGCTTGGGGAATAATTTTACCGACTTCCAAACAAATCCAAGCGTTTAATTCGTGACGGCGTGCCGCCATAATGTCCGCTGCTTTGCGGAGGATGCCACAGCGTTCCCGTACTGGCGTTTTTTTCCAGACCGGAAAAGTGGCTTTTGCCATTTCCAAGGCATGATCCGCTTGTTCGACATTGATTAACCCCACCTTACCGATTACCTGGGTGGGACGACAGGGATTGACGGAATCGATCATGGTTTCCGTTTCCACATATTCGCCGTTGATATAGGGTAAATAGGTTTGACCCAGGGTTTGTTTAACACGGGTAAGG
>JBEAQB010000220.1:0-10100 GCA_041164125.1 Cyanobacteriota bacterium | reverse complement strand
TAAAAGTAGCTTCGATAATGTGGTGGGAATTAATCCCGTCTAGTTGACGAATATGCAGGGTCATTTTGCTATGGTTGACCACAGCCACAAAAAACTCTCGCACCAGTTGGGTGTCATAAGTGCCCACCCGTTCGGTGGGGATTGCTAAGCCGTAACTTAAATGAGGGCGACCGGAAAAATCTAGCGTTACTTGCACTAATGCTTCGTCTAGCGGTGCAATGAAATGACCAAAACGATTAATCCCACGACGATCACCAAGGGCCTCTGCTAAAGCTTGACCCAAGGTGATTCCCACATCTTCATTGGTGTGGTGGTCATCAATCTCGATATCGCCCGTTGCCGTGACCGCCAAATCAATCAGACCGTGGGAGGCGATCTGATGCAGCATGTGATCTAAAAAAGGAATTCCCGTCGCCGCCTGGCATTGTCCTGACCCAATCAGCGCCAGGCTAACTCTCACATTAGTCTCTTGGGTCGTGCGATGGACGACGGCAGCACGATTCGTACAACTAGCAGCTTGGGGAACAGAGAGCGTAGACTCCAGCATGGATATTTTAAATAAAACTAGACTAATTTTGCCGGCTCAAGCGAGGACGATCCTTGGCTCCCAAGACCCGAAACGTTTTCTTGCCACACTGTCCGTTTAGCTTGGTTTTCGCTTAGGGAGGAAAGGTCAAGATGGCACAATCCTAGCATTTTTGCGTTTCACTTTCATTCCCTCTCCACGGGGTCTATTACATCGCGGTAGGGGAATTCTCGCTGACAGCGGCTAAATCTTCAATTAACTGAGTCAGATCAGCCTCTGTCGTCAGGCGAATTCGATCATCCCGCACCGTTAACAGGACTTTCGCCGCGAAGGGGCTGGGGTAAATATTAGGATTGCAAAAGATTTCTAAAAAAACCTCGCCAGTGTAACGATATTCCAAATTCTCCTGCTTTTCTGGTCGCCCCCCTTGACTCACTTGAACGGCGATCGCCTTGAGTCGATTGACCAATTGATTAAGTTCAGCTTGCATGGCCTTGACGGCCTCTGGATTAAAGCGAAAACTGACCGATCCTTGGATCACGTTAAGGGTTAAAGAGGTCGCCATAGGATTACCCAGCAATGGAAACATAAAGAGAAGACAAATTTGGGGCTAACGAGACCCGCAAGCCCCGCTTACCCTTGCCTAGAATACACCCAAGTTCAACATCAATCCATACCACCCCAGGAACCTTGGAGATAAAGCCTGGCAACTCCCAGGAACGATCATCCCAGCTCCCAAGATGACATGAGTCATCGCTGAGAAACCCCTTAGGGATCATGCCCAACAAGCGCTATCGTTAAGCCATCATTTTTCTGGCAATGCTTAATAGATTGTTAAGAAACCTTCTTGGACTGGGTTTTGGATGTTAATTTCATAACTTGAGTGATCACTCTCATACTTCGAAACAAATATTAATTCTCCCTTTGCAAAACCACCTTTTCCGTGGTAATCACCAAGAAAATAACAGTTTTAGCTTTCAAAACTCATTGGGGATCAAGGTAAATGGCTATCAATTATTTTGTTTATTATTAACAGATTCGCTAATCTTTGTGTTTTAAAAAATCTAGATTTTCTCACCATCTCTTTTTTATTTCTCGCTATCAAATCCCATATTTAACGCTGCATCATCATGAAAAATCTCTTACCTCACCCAACCCATAGCCATCATCGTCAAACGATTCACTGTCCCAACTGCGGCTGCCATGCGCTGCGTCAACAGTACATTATTGAGGCAGAAACAATTACGGAAACGGCTTGCCCTGTGTGTGACTATTTGCTCGTCAATTGCGACCTAACTGGCAGAGTGATGGATTCCTACCTGCCGTTGATTCAGAAGCGCTGAACTTTTGCTTCTTCTCTCGCTTAGAGAGGCAAAATACCTCCGTAGGAGCCGATCCCACGGAGGTATTTCATTGTGGTATGGGAAAGTCCTCCCCTAGGACACCCAACAACACTGTCCTGGGAAGACCCTGAGCTTACCAACTTGATTTAGTTACACCAGGGAGTAAGCCTTGGTGAGCCCATTCCCGCAAGACATTACGACAGAGGCCAAAATCACGGTAATAGGAACGGGGACGTCCCGTCACTTTGCAGCGATTACGGCGGCGGTTAGGGGCACTGTTGCGGGGTAAGTCTTGCAGTTTTTGGTGGACTGCGAGTTTATCTTCAAGGGTTTCAGCTTGACGGAATTCTTCTTTTAGGGCTTCCCGTTTGGCAGCGTATTTTGCTACCAAACGGCTGCGGCGCTTATCCCGCTCGATCATGGATTTTTTTGCCATCGGGGTTGTGTTTTATTACATTAATCAAAAAGTCAGCATCTTTAACTGTATCACACTTGATAGATTACAACGATGCAGAACGAACATGGAGGGATTCGAACCCCCGACCCTCAGGACCGGAACCTGATGCTCTATCCACTGAGCTACATGTCCAATGTTGGGTGTCAACGCACCCCATACAGATCCTAGCCTAGCATTTCTTGGCCAAATTCAGCGCTAAGTTTTGCCCCCCTCTCAATTAAGTTTGCTTGTTGGGTCTGGCTAAGACCGGCGTTATCACCAATTTGAGCCAAGTTGAGATTGGCGCGGCTCCAGTTGGCGTTATTCAGGGCGGTGCCGTGCAAATTCGCCCCTGTCAAATCTGCACCAATCATGTTGGTCAGGGCTAAACTTGCTTTACGGAAATCAACCTGGGTTAGGTTGGCCCCTTCTAAATAAGCACCACTCAAATCTGCTCCCCGTAAGCTACTGCCAGCTAAGTTTGCCCCACTCAGATCCGCATCCGTTAGAATTGCCCCTCGAAAATTACTGTTGGCTAGGTTTGCACCGCTTAGATCAATCCCGCTCAGGTTGACACCGACAAATTTGCCGCCGGCCAAGTCCTGCTGAGAATCCAGACCGACTAAGCGGGTGAGGCTGAGCAAATCGGTGGATGTTGCCTGGTTCAACACTTGCAGGCGATCGCCTAAGTCGGTTTCTTGGGCCGCTAAAGCTTTGGCATCCCAGGGAGTAGGAGGAAGGTTATCTGGAAGAACATCAGCCATGGCCCATTGGCAGCAACTTAAGGCCCCAGGAAAGCAACTCTGGACTAGAAATTGGGCGATCAGGCGATCAGCAATAGCCAATTGATTGGGGGATAAATCGGGGGGCCAGAGTCCTTGACTGTCAGCGATCGCCAGATCCGCAGGGGTAAGGATCAAGGTCGCCTGCCAGTGGCTGGCTGCAGTGGGGCCACTTAAGCAGCCTAACGCCAACGTTAAGGGCGTAGGCTTCCCGGAAAAATCAATTTGCCATCGAGCTTCCGAAGATGTGTGGTAAAGCAGTCTAGTCCCCGAAGGCAGGTTAGAAGACTGGGTTAGAGTTCCCCCCTGTCCCTGAAGATTTAATATCCCTCGTCGTACTGAAACCCTAATACATCCCGATAATAGGGTAAGCCACTGTTCGGGTCGGTTCAACTGTGCGGTGATTGCCCAGGTGTCCCCATTCGGATGGGGGCGTAAGTCGAGGGACAACGTCACTGCCTGGGGATAGGCATTTTGGGTTTCGAGGGGGGGGAAAACCGACATAATTGACGGGGGAATGCAAAGCGAGAAAAGCCGCTTAAGGTTAAAGCTACAGTCTCCCGGTGCTGATGGCAAGCAATGTCGCTTTGGCGGCTCACAGCAGAACCAATCGACAAAGACGAGTCCGTGAACCAAGACTTCCCGCCCCAAGGAGCGGGAAGTGCCAACAAGAAATACTACTTGACGAATAACATTTCTTGATAGGTTGGTAGGGGCCAATAACTATCAGCCACTTCCCCTTCAATGGCATCCGCTGCCGCCCGGACTTCATCCATGAGAGGACGAATCGTATGGGCGCAATAGTCCATTTCCGCCTCTGTGGACGCAAAGTCATGTTTTTGACAAGCACTGCTCAATTTATCCACAGTAGTCATCATCGTGTTAGTTAACTCAGCAATGGTTTTAGCGCTGTCTTTACTGAGTTCAACGCCCATGCTGCCCATGCTGGCGATCGTCGATGAAAGCTGTGCCAAATAGTCGATGGCGGCTGGATAAATTAATGTTTTGGCCATGCTAATGACGAGTTTTGCCTCAACGTCAATAGATTTAACATACTGCTCTGCGTAAACTTCAAAGCGGCTGGCCAGTTCCACAGGGGTTAAAACACCGGTCGTCTCAAAGAGGTCTTTGATATAGTCTTCCTTAAGGACAGGAAGCGCATCCGCTGTGGTCGGAAGATTGGCGAGTCCCCGTTCTTCGACGGCTTCTTTGTGCCATTCCTCCGAATAACCGTTCCCCCCAAAGACGACGGCACCATGGGTGTTCATCACGTCCTTGAGCACGGTGAGAATGGCGGTATCCCGATCTAATCCTTTGCTCAACTCTTGTTCAAGGCAGTCGCCAATCCAGGCTAAGGAGTCCGCCAACATGGTGTTCAGTACAATCAACGGCCCAGATACGGATTGACTCGAGCCAACGGCCCGGAATTCAAAGCGGTTGCCGGTAAAGGCAAAGGGAGACGTCCGGTTCCGATCGCCAGCATCCTTGGTTAAGGTGGGCAATACGTCAACGCCCAGGTCCATAACCCCTTTTTGTTTGGACTCGATCACTGACCCCGTTTTGATTTGCTCAAACACCTCTTCAAGTTGGGTGCCAAGGTAGACTGACATGATGGCAGGCGGCGCTTCGTTGGCCCCTAGGCGGTGGTCATTGCTCGCGGTGGCGATCGCCGCCCGCATGAGGGGACCATATTTATGCACGCCGCGGATGACCGCCCCACAGAAGATTAAGAATTGAGAATTCTCATGGGGAGAGTCACCAGGATCGAGGAGGTTGCCCTGGGTGGCATTGCCCACCGACCAGTTAACGTGCTTACCCGAGCCATTGATGCCGGCAAAGGGTTTTTCATGGAGCAGGCAAACAAAGCCATGTTTTTTGGCCGTATTTTTCAATACCGTCATCAGCAATTGTTGATGATCACTTGCCACGTTTGCCGCTTCAAAGAAGGGCGCAATTTCAAACTGACCAGGGGCAACTTCGTTGTGACGGGTTTTAGCGGGGATGCCTAGTTTGTAAAGCGTTTCCTCCACATCTTGCATAAAGACCTGGACCCGCTCAGGGATAGCGCCAAAATAATGATCATCAAATTCTTGCCCTTTGGCGGGGGACTTTCCAAACAGGGTTCGCCCTGCTAGCAACAAATCGGGACGCTGACTGGCAAAATTGGCGTCAACCAAAAAGTATTCTTGTTCTGCCCCACAACTGGAGTTGACGTGGGCAATATTTTCATTACCGAGGAGTTTCAAGACTTTGTTGGCAGACTTGTCCATGGCGGCAATAGAACGCAGTAGCGGCACCTTCTTATCTAATGCTTCCCCGGTCCAAGAGACAAAGACTGTCGGAATACACAAGGTTGACCCATGATCCGTCTCCATGATGTAAGCCGGACTGGTCACGTCCCAGCCAGTGTATCCCCGCGCTTCAAAGGTATCCCGGATACCGCCATTGGGAAACGATGAACCATCAGGTTCCCCTTGCACCAGTACCTTGCCCGAAAACTCGGAAATAACGTTACCATCTCCCTGTACCGAAATAAAGCCATCATGCTTTTCGGCAGTCAGGTTGGTCATGGGATAAAAGACGTGGGCATAATATAGTGCACCTTTGCTCATGGCCCAATCTCGCATTGCCATGGCTACCGCATCAGCGATGGTTGGGTCTAGCTTTTCTCCCGTCGTTATGGTCTTCTTAATGGACTTAAAGACACTTTTGGGAAGGCTCGCCTGCATTTTACTCAAATTGAAGACGTTTTCTGCCCACATTTCTTCTAAGGGGGGAGACTTTTGGGGCGGAAGGGGGTGACGATTTACAATTTGGGAAATTGCTTGGGTGCGGGCTAAGTTTCCACTCATGGCTTACTCTGTAGATATTAGAAATACTGGATTGCTCTTCATCATACGCAAGGGGTTGTTTTGAAATAGATAGCAGATATACAAAAAGAGGGAATAAAATCTGTATAGTCATCCGCGATCAGCGATGCAAGCCCCCCCCAACGCCGAATCAGAGATCGTTAGTGTCATAACTGTATTCGCTAAGTTTGGCAGCGAGACCTATCGACCCACATCTGCCAGTCCCCTGCAACCTTAATGTGTAAAGCGTCAATGTTTAAAACGTCATACTTTTGATATCCAGATGCGTGAGCAACACATTGAGCGGGATTGGTTTTTAACGGTGGGAATTGCCTGTGTGCTGGCGATCGCCGTTGGCAGCTATCTATATTGGCTGAAATTCGACGATAATATTACAGGCTTTTTCCGTATCGGCTCAACCTTAGCCTTGTCTCCGTTCCTCGATCCCAATCAAACCTTTATTTTCCAGGGAGAGCTAGGCTATGATGGGCAACAATTTTTGACAATTGCCCTCGATCCAGGCTTAACCCATCCCGACAGCTTAGAGGCGCTGGATCACCCGGCCTATCGCTATCGTCGTATTTTTTATCCCCTCTTAGGCTACTGCTTGGGATTGGGGAATCCGACCTGGATTCCTTGGGCATTGGTTTTAATTAATGGTGTGGCGATCGCCCTGTGCACGGGGCTCATCGCCTTATTATTGCCCCCCTCTTCTTCCCCGTTTAACGCCCTTTGCTTATTGACCATTCCTGGTGTCTGGATGATTTTATCCCTCTCTACAGCGGATTTATTAGCCAGCGTTTGGGGACTGGGGGCTATCCTGAGCTTGCAGAAGCGATACATCAGCCTAATGGGACTCTGTTTGGGGGTGGGGTTATTGACGCGGGAAACCCTATTGGTGCTTTGGCTGGCCTTATTGCTATGCCAATGGCAGCGTCGGCAATGGTCGGCGATCGGCGTTTTAGCCCTCAGTCTTACGCCTTTAATCAGCTGGTTGGGGTATATTCAGTGGCGACAATTACCCGGAGGGACTGGCAGCGGTAATTTTGGTTGGCCCTTGGTGGGCATTGGGGAGAAATTTCAGAGCTTGGTAAGTAACGGCCTGACCGGCGCGAACCTTTATGAAGCCTATCTATGGGCACTACTCGGGCTGGGGCTGGCACTACTGCTGTGGAGCAAGGGGCGATCAGTATTTTTTCCTAACTCTGTGGCGGTTCAGGGATTAACCATTGGATACGCTAGCTGGTTGTACTTAGGGCTATTACTGGTTGCCAGTCTCTATATTTTGAACTATTATCTGAACTATTGCCGTGTTTTTCTAGATATTTTTATATTCTGTTCATTAGTCTCCCCCCCCTATACCGGGGTGAGAAATGGATTTTTCATTGCTTGTGGTTTAGCCAGCTTCGCTTTTTTGGGGTTACAGTCTTGAACCTATAGATAGTTCCCCTAATAAGACGATTGAGATTTGCTAAGCTTTGGCACTATCTTGAAAACAGCGTAACCTTATCCGTGTGGGGTGAGCTGTTCAGGATTTTGTCTTCTCCAGATTACATAAGCACATTATGGGAACCACTGCCATTCCGTTGATCGGTCTAAAAGCCAACGATTTCCGTCATCCCCTCGATCGCCAGGCCACTGCAAACCTCAAGCAACTCCCCGGCATGGACTTAATCATTCGGAGTCTACTGGGATCGGTCGCAGAAGAATTTTTTGCGTTAAATAACTTAGCAGCCAGTGTGCGGATTAGTGAAAAGCAATTACCGGATTTGCATCAATTACTGGTCGATGCTTGTCGCATTTTAGATCTTGAGACACCCGACCTCTATCTCCAGCAAAATCCCCAACCCAATGCCTATACGTTCGCGATACGTGGCAAAAAACCTTTTATGGTTATGCACACCGCGTTAGTGGATATGCTAACCCCGGCAGAAATTCAAGCGGTCATTGCCCATGAACTCGGCCATCTCAAGTGTGAGCATGGTGTGTACTTAACGGCGGCTAATTTAATGGTTTTAGCGGTGGGTTTGATTCCGAATTGGGGGGCAATGTTAACTCAATCCCTACAAGCGCAGATGTTGGAATGGGTCCGGTGTGCGGAATTTAGTTGTGATCGCGCGGCGTTATTAGCCGTACAGGATCCCAAAGTGGTGATGTCGGTACTGATGAAACTCGCCGGGGGATCCCCTCAGATAGCCCCCCAGCTCAATTTGGATGCCTTTATTGCCCAAGCACGGGATTATGACCGTATTAGTGAGGACGAGATGGGGGCCATGCTCAAAACGTTACAAACCCAAGACTTAACTCACCCCGTCCCTGTACTGCGAGCCAAGGAAATTGATCGCTGGAGTAATTCTCCGACTTATCAAAATTTGCTCAAAGGTGACAAAGCTGAGTATAATTTGAAGGCTGGACAAAGCAATAACAAGGGCGGCTGGCGGAATTGGTAGACGCACCACACTCAAAATGTGGCGACTTCGGTCGTGAGAGTTCGAGTCTCTCGCCGCCCATTATTAAACTGAGACTTTCTCGGGTAGGACATTGCTAGCCTTTTAAATTCTGATTCCAGAGCCGGGCCGCCTCTGCTAAGGCGTCATCCACCGATTGACGACCCAGCATCGCTGCCCCTAAACTCTCGTAGATAATGCGTTTGAGTTGATTCAAATTGGCGATGGGCGGAATTAACACTTCTGCCCCTGCTAGTTGTTGGGCGCTGACCTGTCTGGCTTGGTCCAACGGTGTTGCATTGGTTAGGGTTGCCAATTCCTGACGGTATTGCTCGACGGCTTTTTTTGTCGATGGCAGCACGTTGGCGGCTTTAGCAAAGGCCAATTGATTTTCATCGTTGGTAACAAACTCAGCAAATTTAATTGCTCCCGCTTGATTTTGTGTACTGCGGGGAATGACTAAATTCATGACCGCCACATTCATTTTGCCCGTTTGCCCTGTAATTTGTGGGGCAGCGGCAGAAACCTGGGCAATACTGGGAGCATTTTTTTCTAAACTGGCGAAAAACTCTGGCCCTGTCGCTAAAAAGGCAATTTCTCCCGCTTGATAGAGTTCGATCGCCTGACGATGACCTTGGGTCAGCACTTCCGGCGGCAGGACGCCTTCTTGATATAAGTCCACCCAATAGTGAAAGGCCGCCTTACCGGCAGGGCTATTAAAGGCTGCCTCCCCCTTGTCATCCAACAGTTGTACTCCCATTTGAACTAGGCTCTCGAGGACTTCCGCTGAGTCTGACGGAGAAAAGGTGACAAAAAACCCGTATTTTCCTGTTTTTTGCTTAATTAATCGGGCAGCGGCGGCTAGCTCGCTAAAGGTAGCTGGTGCCCGATCAATACCAGCCTGTTGAAGTATGGTTTGGTTGTACAGAGTAATGCGGGTGGTGAGATACCAGGGAAAACCAAAAACTTGTGTCCCTAAGCGATTGGCCTGCCAAATACTCGGCAAGTACCGTTTTTGGACAGTGGACGTAACCACATCATTCAAATTCACCCAGGCATTTTTACTGGCCAGCAGAGACGCAAAGTTAGGGTTGAGATTGACGACATCGGGAGCCGTGTTAGCCGAGACTGCCGTCAGAATTTTACTTTCCATCACGTTCCACGGAATGTCCACCCATTGTACTATTTCCGAGGGATTTTTTTGCTCAAAGCTTGCAATCAAGTCCGTGAAATAGGGCGTAAATTTGGGTTGTAACTGCATTGTCCAAAAGGTTATCGTTTCTGGAAAACGGGCAGTTTTAAGCGGGTAACTTTGACAACTACTGATTAACCCACTCAAAATAAGTCCTATTAAGCCAAACATCAAGACGTGTTTGAGTGATCGCCAGGGTCGGTTTAATTTCATTGATTTTTTATACCGGTAAAATATATCGCAAGGTTTTGTGCAGACTTGACACCGATTATAAGCAAAAACGTTCATATTTGACGTAATAAACCAAAAGTGACAGTGTCTGGACAGATAATTATTTTAGTAAAAGGATTAAGTAAAAAGTTAAAAATAGACGCAATTTTTATTTTCATCTGGGAGGAATTATAATGATATTTCTAGGTGTCTGGGTTAATAATAAACCCAAACATTATTGATTTTTGTGATTTACATATGAGGTTATCGTGTTAAATAAATCTTTAAAAACTTTTTCTGGAGTTCTGCTAACTT
>JBEAQB010000219.1:0-12198 GCA_041164125.1 Cyanobacteriota bacterium | reverse complement strand
CTCTAGTTCTCGACTGGTCAGTTTATAGGGCAGCGGGGTGTTAGGTGAGAAAGGCTCCCGCCGCAGGGAACGAGCCAGGACGATGCGGGCGATCGCCGGATCGATCCAAGCAAAGCCAGCGTGGGTTGCCTGAATCGCCTCAATTAAAAATGCTGAATGACTATCCTTTAAGCAATAGGCATCGGCGCCGGCCGCAAAAGCAGCCAAGACCATCTCTTCCTGATGGTTTAGGGTCAAAATCATCACTCGACATTGTTGCTCAGGTGCCCAGGTTTTGATTTGCTTCGTCATTTTAATGCCGCTCATCCCCGGTAGGCGGACATCAATAATGGCCACATCGGGGTGGGTTTGGCTAATCAAAGCGAGCCCAGCTTCACCATCGGCGGCTTCTCCTACCCAATCAATCTGGGGACTCGTGGATAAATACGAGCGTAAGCCTGCTCGAGTTAAGGGGTCATCTTCAATTAATACAATCCGAATGGGTTTCATTGGCTAGATAAAATACTTAGCAACTAAGTAGACGGGGGGTGAAAATTGTAAGATCTCCCTGCCTATCGGCACCCCCCTTGTCAAGGAGGGGCTGGGGGGGGATTGAGCACAAAACAAATCTTCTATGAACAGGACTTTCGGAGAAAAAACAAATAATACCAGTAGACTATTCAATAAACCATTCCGTCGCCCGTTCTCCTAAATTGAGGGGGATACTGACTGCTTTACCCAAACGGGGTTTTTCTTTGGTCTGACGCATAAACTGTCCCACTTGTTCACATCCACCCCACGCTTGTATATATTGGGCGATCGCCTCTAAGTTTTCAAAATATTCCTGTTCCGAGAGGGGAAAAGAGGCCTGCTCCAGATAGCGCCACATAATTTGGACAAAAACCCGGTTCTTAATGCGACGTAACTGCACATCGAACGAGTAACCCCATTTATCAACGACTAATCGGTGTAAGTCTTTCCCGGTCATTAGTACAAGTTCCCTTTAGCTGGGCGGTTAAAAGTCAAAATCGAGGTTAGGCATTAATTGTAATGGGGCCATCCCCAAAGCCTGGGGGCTTAAAAAGTCCGTTTCAAAATAGGCCAACATGTGCTGGAACTTAGGGTTGCCCCTTGATTGGCCGGTCACCCCCATGGCGATCAAAACCGCGCAATGACCTTTTGTCGCTTTGCACCGTTTTTCCCAATTTTTGCGCACCTGTTTGTGGGTCGGGGAGTCCGCTAAGAATTCACCAAATAAAAATAGACGATCACCCTGGGTTTTAAGAATCCCTAAATCATATTTTGTCTCCGTCCAGGGATCTTCCCCCAGATTAAAGCCCAAACCGGTGATCGGCCCTTCTGCTCGCAAACGATTAATTAAGTCCTTGGCTTTCGGGCGGGAGGTTTGGATGGTCAGTACGGGCATACCATCCCCCTGCATGGCCACATCCTTGGCTGCTTGGTAATGAACTGCGGGAGAGGTCCGGATGCGTGCCACAAGGTCCCAGGGGATCATCCCCAAAGTCATATAGGAATTATCCGGAATTAAATCGTCGCACAGGACGGGGGAATCGTGATCGCCAGCGACCAAATTCCCCAAGCCCCCCTCATCAGCCTCATCATCCTCTAGCTGGGCAATAAATTCGGCTGCCAATGCCGGCTGAGTAGCAACATTAATCACAAATCTTTGTGGATGATGATTGGCGGCGAGGGGATGCTTGATACGAAAGCGCTGATTGACGCTGGGAATGGGATCACAGACTAAGGACTGATGATGATGGCTGACAAACCGTCGCAGTGCTTCTAGGGTCAAATATAGCGTTAATGCTTCGCTTTCATCCAGAAAAGGACGAATGCCTTCTAGAGGATGAATACTGCCAAACAGAAATTCCTGGGGAACGTCTCCAAGGGGGTCGCCGTCCTCATCTTGATCAAATTCGTAGTTTAAAAACCAGCAATCTTGGGCCAGAAACACTTGCTCTAGGGCTGAGGGAGAGTCTTCCGTCAGGGCTGCTTGCCGGAAATAACGCAGGGATTCGAGGGAGCGGTACAAAATAATGCCATATTCTTCCCCTAACAGACCCATCACACAGACATAAAGCGTCTGTTTGCCATCTGGCAGATCCAGTTCCACCGCAATAATCTCATGATCGGCAAGCAGCTCCCAAGGGGCGACTGACCAGATCTGACGGGCAAGGGAATTTAAGGGGGCAACAAAATCTGGGGGTAGGGGGGCCGGGTGTCCAAGGGCCGCAGACTCAAACGTCCGAAAGAGTTCGTCGATTAGGGGTAAACTCGGCTGGTAGTCGACGCTAATGTCTAGGCCTTGGAGGATCCCCCGCAGTAAAAATTGAATTTCCCGGTTACGCACCACAATTTTTTGCGGTCGGCAGGGAGGGGCCGGCGTCTGCGGTACCTCCATCGCCCGAATCAAAGTCCTAACG
Organism: Cyanobacteriota bacterium; assembly: GCA_041164125.1. Classification (GTDB taxonomy): domain Bacteria; phylum Cyanobacteriota; class Cyanobacteriia; order Cyanobacteriales; family Microcystaceae; genus Synechocystis. The sequence continues at coordinate 9,775 of JBEAQB010000219.1, read as the reverse complement.
ACGGTTTCTAGTCCAGCGTCCTCCGGAATAACCTCTATAGCGCGCACTAACCCCTCACTGCCATCCACCCAGACAATACAGTCGCCTGACTGTGGGTGACTATTGTCCGACCAGGATTGATTGGTCGTGATTGAACGACGATCACCTTCCCAAATACTCGGAATTTGCGGTAACTGTTGAAGCCGGTGTTGGGTCGAGGTGGGCAAAGAGGATGTCATAGGCGCAAGAGAAAGACAAGCGGGTATTCAAAAAACGACCTTGATGGTATCAGAAAGCGCCCATCAATCATATCTTTTGTCGACGCTAGAACGTCTTACATGGTAACAAGGAATCCCCCGATTGCGGGGCTTCCTAACGGACTTGATACATTATCGGCAGACTCAACCAGTCAGCGGTGTCCAATAGGGTCAGATCGTCGGGGAATGGGACTTGGGCGGGGGGATGGCTAGATAAATCCGCCACAATCGCCAGGATGACAGGGAGGAGATTTTTAAGCACCAGCAAGCGGGCCGGCAACGTCGGTGATGAAGACGGTGGGGAGTTATTACTGGTGACTTGTTGACTAAGGGCCGCAAGGGTGGCACGAAGGGGATGACGGGATAAGACCAAAAACCATTGCGCAAGGCCTGGGTCGCCGCTGACTGACCAGAGGGGAGCCTCCGGGTGGGGGAGCGTTAGCCGTTGCCGGGGTTGTAGGATCATGAGTTGAGGGTCAAAAATACCAGCAACCTCTAGGTTGCGGTTGTCAATGCCCAATAAACAACCATACAGGGTGTCATCGCCGAGGTTTTCTAGGTGACATTGCAGGACTTGGTTGGCATCAACGCTGGCTAAAAATTCAAGTGGTGCAGAGGGAGCACTGGCAAGCGGGTCGTTAGTTTGGGGTTTGGGGGTCTGGAAGCGGGGCGATCGCCATTCATAGAGGGGGCGGGGGAGGGGATGATCGCCACTGGTTTGCTGGATCAAACGGAGTTTAACGCCCAAGCGAGTACTGTCGGGGTTGGCCAGCAGGGTTAACCACTTGACGGCCAAAAGTCGATCAAGAGAGGACTCTAAGGTATTAACAACGGTTTTGATGGCCCCACTAGACTCTGATTTTGTCAGGGGTTGTAAGAGTTCGCCCCCTTCGGTGAACAAGGTGTAGCGATGGGTGTCTAGTTTGCCAAAAACGCAATCTGCTCCCCCCTCCCCCGCATTGATAACCGCTTCTACACTGGCGATCGCCCCAAAAGCACTGGTGGCATCCACCCGTTCAATGCGGGTGAGATCGTTGCCGAGGGCCACGGTCAACGCTAGGGATTTCGGCATTGCCCGGTAAATTTCCCGTAAACTCCCCTGGGTAATTGTTGCCGAGATCGGCGCTTCAGCCCCTCTGCCCGTCGTACCATCGGCATTGACTTGATTCAGGGGGGCTAAACTGATGTGTTGACCTTTGCGATAACTCACTTGCCAGAGAGGCGGCGGTGAGAAAGGAATTTCCGTCGTCACTGCTGTGGCTTGGTAACAAGAGTGCAGTAACGCATGTTGTTGCACCAAGGGGGACAAGCCTGCCAGGTGACTTTGGATAGATTGGCTGACCGGACTGGTTAAAATCCCCCCCTCCCCGGACGGAAAATCTGGCTGGGGCGTTAAACAATTGGCGGCGTTATTGGGGGATTGCCATTGGGGCGTCTGCTGCGTTCCGATGCGGGGCACTAACAATGCGCGGCTATGGTCCCAAAGGGGGGTAATTAGATTGGGACTGTCCGCTGTCCACAAACTTTGGGTCAATGCATAGGTGAACACCCCCGTTGGGGTGGCTGCCATGTCTCCTTCGACAGCGGTTTGGCCAGGGGCCGCGGCACTAATCAACGTGATGGGGGCCAAGGGGACTCTGGCCGGGGGCTGTTCATTGGTCGTCATGGCCTGGGCGTTACCGCCCCCGGCACTACGGGAGCGAAGATTGCCCCGCAAGCCCCCAGGGGTGACGGCAAAGCCACAGTCAAGGATTAGGGTCACTTGCTTAGTTTTCAAGGACTGCAACCAACCGATTAAGGTGGCTAACCCCAAGCACTGAGGGCGATCGCCTTCCCTGAACGCATCGGTCGGTAATAACCCCAGATAAGGCAATGCTTGTTCCCATGTGGGGGAGGGGGGGCGCCCGCCAGGAGGATTATAAATACCATAGCCGCTAAAATAAACCACGACGCCATCGCCTTTTTTGGCCCGTTGTCGCAAATGCTGCTCAAATATTTCGGTGATGTGGCCCAATGATCCCCGTTGCTGGGTCAGAGTCACAATATCCGGTGCTAAAAACCCGTAACGGGACTGCAACACCTCGGCTAAGCCTGCCACATCCGCCTCACAGCCGGTTAATTTCTGTAATCCTCCCCCCACCGACTCAACCCCAATTAACAGGGCCAGTCTTTGGGCATTTGTCACCGCCAAGGATTGGGCCATGGGCGGCCCTCCTTGGCCCCAGACCCAGGAACCAACACTAAGGGCCAGGCCGCCACGTAAAAAGGTTCGTCGGTCAAAAGTCATGGTGCAAATTCAGGAAATAAGATCTGTTCACAACACAGGATGATAACGGGGACCTGCGTTCAACGCCGTCGTTATCTTTAAAGGCTAGAACAATGCCGCGCTGATCAGACTTGCATTGCGCGCATTAATTCCGCTGCTACTTCGGGACGAGAAAATTCGGGTGGGGGCAGTTGACCTTCCCGTAAAAGCGCCCGCACCTTAGTGCCCGATAAATGAATCCGGTCTTCAGGACCGCTGGGGCTGGTTTTAGTGGTGGCCATTTGTTGCGTCTTTTTGCAATAAAAGGCATGTTCAAACTTCATCGGCACAATGCCCAAGGCGTCCGGTTTGAATTGATCAAAAATATATTGAGCATCGTAGGTGCCATAATAATCCCCCACCCCAGCATGATCCCGCCCGACGATGAAATGGGTACAACCGTAGTTTTTCCGAATTAAGGCATGGAAAATTGCTTCCCTGGGCCCCGCATAGCGCATAGCAGAGGGATTAATTCCCAAAATCACCCGGTCCTGGGGAAAGTAATGCGCCAACATAATTTCATAACACCGCATCCGCACGTCAGCAGGAATATCATCACTTTTGGTTGCGCCCACTAAGGGATGGAGAAATAAGCCGTCAACGGTTTCTAGGGCACACTTCTGAATATACTCGTGGGCCCGGTGAATAGGGTTCCGGGTTTGAAAGCCAACAATCGTTTTCCAGCCCCGTTCAGCAAAGCGTTTTCGGGATTCAGCGGGATCAATTTGATACTGGGGAAATAGGGGATGGGGGCTGCGATCTAACAGCCAAATGGGCCCGGCCAAATTAATCGGTCCTTGGTCGTAAACCACCTTGACCCCCGGGTGGGCTTGATCATCGGTGCGATAAACATTTTGGGCCTCGTGGGCTTTGTTATAGTGATATTTCTGCGTTAACTCTAAGACACCAATAAATTTGCCGCTGGGATCATCGAGGCGGACCCAATTTCCGACCGTTAGGGGGGCTGCGACCTGTTCGGTCACTGATAAAGTAATGGGCACCGTCCAGGGTAAACCATTGGTCAAGTACATTTCCTCGACCACCCGCTCATAGTCATCCTGCTCCATAAATCCTTTGAGGGGGCTAAATCCACCGATCGCAATCATGACGAGGTCAGAGGTTGCCCGCTCGTCCAGTTGAACGCGGGGAAGTTTATCGGCTTGGGCCAGAAATTCCTTTCGTTCCGCTTCACTGGCAAGGCGATGAATAAGTTGGCCGCCGTGGGGGGCGATCCCGTCAATGGGGGTGATCATGATGGGTGATTCGATGAATAATATTGAGTAAAGGCGCTACGCTAGACTGTGGTGATGACTGGGTTAATAACGTTCATCATCCTCGCAGGGTCGAGATTGCACCCCAGACCTAGAGTGCCACGAGCGGATACAAAACTCAATCATCAATTTAGCAATCCAAGCGAGAATTCTACGCGTCCCCCCTCAACAGGGAACTGCTCTGATGAGAGCGGAGGGTGAGTGTCAAATACTCATCAAATTTATCTGATCCCAACTCTTTTCAACCTCTCGTCAATTCTCAAGATAGACGCCGTGAGACGGGTTGCAAGGGTTAGACCCTGGGCAACTTTGGGCGGCTCGGTTCGAACCAGAATCCCTGAAAATCTTAAAAAAGCATTAAGATTTGAGAAGCCAACTTTATTCTTGGAGGAAATGTGTTTATCAGACTGGCTCAACAGCACCGTGACTTTGTCAAAGATCTGGTGATGAGCTTACGGGCCCTCGCCACCGTTCTAGAGACCCGCGGCTACATCGCCTCCTGCTATACCTGTGGCGACCAACTTAACAGTGCCTCGTTCATGGTCAGCCTTGGGGAAAATCATCTCATTCGTTTCTTAGTGTCCGACTATGGCATCACCTGGACAGAAATGCGAGATGATCGGGAACTAATGAAGTTAGAAGGGGCCGAGGCGATCGCCCAACTAGAAGAGCTTGCCAATCTGGTCAAGTATTGCCAAGCCGAGTCGACTAAAAGCCGCCGCAGAAAGCGTACGACTGGCCCGCTACAGACGGTCTAGTCCCCTTTGGACTAGCGGCAAGTAGCCCTAGGCAATCACCGCTGCCCTGTTAAAGACTGGTGACATAGAGATGATACTCATCATCGCTCATATCAAAGGTGTCAACGACCTTTCCAGCGACATTAGACTGTTTTTCTGGTAAATCTATATTGATAATTTCACCCACTTCGATTTTGTTTTCTTGGAATACACATTTAGATTTCAGGTAATAACCATCTAAATAGAAATCAACCACATAGCATTTCATGTTATCTTCCATAATATTGAAATTGCCTCCGGTAAGTTTAACGTCACCCTGGCAACCCCCCCGAGATCAATAAAGTCAAGTTCAATTTGAGATATTCTTACCTCCATGGTAAGCGAATTTTTTAGGCAGTGTAAGAGGCCGATACTTTTTTTAATAATTGATGATTGAGCACGCTAAGACCGATCAATCTGAGAGGGGGGGTAATCTCCACGACAACAGGCTTTTAGCCATCGCCATGACATTAGTCTTTCTGTTCGGACAAAGTATTTAATACGTATTTTGACTCCTTTTTTTGACAATTTTGGGCATAAACTTATCGAAGTAAAATAGGATTAATGAGACAGACTATATGCCTGGCTTTGTTAAAACTTGAGTGCCACAATGACGGTACCAGGGAATCGGCAAAACCCAGTGTTTTATGACTGAGTTGAGAGAGGTTTGATGCTAAAATTTCGAGGTCAAGTTACGACTGAGGTAACGTCTCAGACCCAGTTTTGCGATGAACCAAGCTGTTGTCTTTCCCTGGTCCCCATCCCCCAGCGGACAATTTATTTGCCAACGGGATCTAGACCTCTTTGAGCAACCAGACTGCCAAACCCTGGCCACCCAAGCCGCATCAGGTCGCATTTTAAGTCTGACAGAGCGACAAGTCGGAGCGGCTATCTTCATTCAACAAGCAGAAGACGGCTACGGGGCGTGGTTGCCCTTGGCGGCGTTAAGTACGTTAAAACCCACCACAAAGCCCTATCAGCCCTTGGTCGTGAGTCGGTCAGCCATTGAAAGCCGGCTTGAGGCAGTCATCGATTTTTGTTTACGGGCAAAAACACAAGCCAACATTTATCAGTGGGGGGGCAATATTGGCCCAAACTTTGATTGTTCCGGCTTAATCCAGGCCGCCTTTGCCTCTCAGAACATTTGGTTACCGAGGGATTCCTACCAACAAGCGGCTTTTTGTGAACAGGTGGTGGATGTGCGATCCTCCCTTCATGCACCTGATTTTAGGATTGATGAGGCGTTAAGCCAGCTGTTACCGGGGGATTTACTCTTCTTTGGCAGTCAACGGATTGATCACGTGGGGTTGTATTTAGGGGATGGTCGCTATCTTCACAGTTCTGGCCAACGTCGGGGACGTAATGGCATTGGCATCGATTCATTGGCCGATTTATCCGATCCGGTTAGCCAGACCTATTGGCAAACCTGGTGGTATGGGGAACGGGTCAGGGAAAGCTTTGATCCCCACCGTCATTCCTTGGCTACCACGAATATTACCGTCGATAACGAGCGGCTAAAGTAAGCTGATCGACTGACAAAAGTTGTGCGTCCAGGGTGCACAACTTTTGTCAGATCACCAGGCTTTCAGCCCACGCCAGTTGCCGTGGTAAACAGACCCTCTTGAGGTCGTAGTTCGCCTGGGTAAACTCCCGGGCATTTTGCCCGAGTCGCTCCCGGGTTACCCGATCGCCAAGCAGGTGGCATACGTCCTCGGCTAAACCGTCGACGTCAAAGAAATTCACCAGTCGCCCCGTCTCGTTGTGGTGGATCGCCTCGTGCAGGGGACGGGTATCGCTGGCCACAATGGCACAGCCCACACTCATCGCCTCGAGTAAACTCCAGGAGAGCACGAAGGGATAGGTCAGATAGACGTGAACAGTTGAAAGTTGCAGTAACGGAATGAAATATTGGTAAGGAATATTGCCCAAAAAATGCACCCGTTTCCAGTCGGCGTCGGCAATTTGGGAGCGGACTTCAGCGACAAAAATGTTTTTCCACGTCTGACCTTGCTGCGGTTGCGCCCCATAGCTGACCCCGTCTCCCCCCACAATTAGGACCCTAGCGTTGGGGCGTCGTTTAAGGATAGCCGGCAGGGCCCGCATGAAGATATGGTAGCCCCGGGTGGGTTCCAGGTTACGGTTGACGAAGGTAATTACTTCATCCTGCTTGGTGAGGGGGAGGGTGCCGTTGAGGGTCAGACTCACAGCGGGGTTTGGTGCCACTGCCTCGGTGTCGATGCCGTCGTGCACCACGGTGATTTTAGACCGGAAGGGCTCGGGGAAGGTGCTGGCCTGCCAGTGGGTTGGACTAATACCGGCATCGGCACTCTCAAAGTGTAAGAGGTTGTTGAGGTTCTTCAGGCGCAACCGACAGACGTCGCCGATATCCCGACTGGGAAACTCTGGGTCAAAGTTGGAGTCGCCGCCATGGAATAAATAAAAGAACTCGCAGTAAATACCCAGTTTGACGTCCGGCCAAACTTCCTTCAAAAACAAACTCTCTCCCCAACCGGGGTGGGCGATGATGATATCAGGGCGATAGCCTTGGCACTTGAGTTGCCAGGCAGCTCGGAAGCAGGCATCCCCCCGGATGGTCTTGGTCTCAAAGTCGGATACCCAGGGGTGGACGTTGGGGGTGGTACTCCGGTTGGCGCTATAGGGCACCAGTTTGACCCCCTGCCATTGTTTCACCTCCGTCTGTTGCATTGTCATGGCCACAACGGTGTGTCCCTGTTGGACAAGGGCCGGTGCGAGGAATTTAAATTGACCAGGGAAATTTTGGTGAATGATGAGGATATTCATCGAGGCAAGGGCTTGAGGGCAAGGGCACGCATCTCAACCGCTGGGCGAGGACTGGTGCTGGCAGGGCCCGGCAGGAGGGCTAACAAGGGTAGGGCCCCTTAATTAATTGCGCCTGCTATGGTAGAGACATTGTGATGTCGCCGTCAACTGTTCGCGTCTCCCCCTGCCCATTAACTAAACAATGCCTAACTGCTGGAGGATGGGGATCTGTATGGCTGTGAATTTCTCCCAACGGCTCTGGAGCTCTGCGATGTTTTCCGCTGGACTGGCGATCGCCTTACCATTCCTCATCAAAGATTGGCCCTGGTCGTTGAGGATAGCCCAGACGAACTTAGCTGGGTCGGGTTGCTGTTCACGACGGGCCAGTAAGAACAGTTGATTGATGCGGTCAACCTGAACCCCGCCGCCCGTCACAGGTGACGCCAGAAAGGCGAGATCAGCGGACGCCCTAGCACGCTCGATGACCGCCGCGTTGAACGCCTGGGTGCTCTGGCGACGACTGGGTTCGTTTGCCGCCGTCAGCGCCGGCTGAAGATGACCGGCCCCCACCAGCACCATCAGCGATTGTTGCAGTTTTTGCCAACCGAACTTGGCGATCGCCGGTTCGGCAATGAGTTCCTGAACGGTTTTTGGACCAGTGGCCAAGGCGTCTAACAACGGCCCATAGAATTCTGACTGGAGTTTGGCCTCGCCCCGGGCGCAGATAACTTTAAGGGGAACATGGGGCGCTGGGGTGGAAAGCGCCACCCGCAACTGCTGCCAAGCAGCCTGGGAGGACAGGGGGCTAAGGGGCACAGCACCTTTGCTATAGACATCCCGCCGAAATTGTTGGTTGACCAGGTAGTCGCGCACGGTCTCACCCATGATTGGATCGGCGATCGCCCCCAGCAGTTTTTGCTGATCCTCCGACAGGTTGAGGACATCCAAGTGTTCAAGCAGGGCCGCAGAACCGACATAGGAGAGCTTGGCCTCCCCCAGCTCGCTGGCAACGTCGGAGAAATAGAGTGGTGTCCAAACATCATTGAAGTACTCATGCCCCAGATAATTGGGGTTCTGAGCCTTGAGCCGCTCAAACCGCGGTGCCAGCGAAGCATTTTGTTGGAAATAAGCGGCGTTGACGTCAATAAGCTGGGCGACGAATGCCAGTGCCGGCCCGATCCGCCCTGAGGTCGGCCCCCCTTGTGTCTTGCTGTGCAGATACATCAGGTGCCGCATTGGTGCCGCTGCCGACCAACCGGGCAGGCAGTTGTAGGAGATATACACGAGACCGCCTGGCTTCAGCTTGGTGCGGATAAACTCAACAATGGTCCGCCGATGCTCTACCGCGATCCAGCTATAGATACCATGGAGGCAGATAATGTCAAACTGGGGCAGACTCGGCTCCTGCAGGAATTCGGCAAAGCTGTGATCAAAAAAATGGAGGTTGCTGGTTCCGGCCGCCGCTGCCAGGGACTGGGCCCCGGCGATATGGGCCGGATTGAAATCCGTTGCATAGACCTCCCACTGGGGATTGGCAGCGGCGATGAGGTTCGCGGAAAACCCCTGACCGCATCCCAGTTCACAATACCGCTGAGAAGACCCCGGCGCGATGCCCCCTATCCCTTTGACCAACGCCACAAAGCGAAGAAGTTCTGGTGTCAGCTCACGGTAAAAACCATAGGTATAGTCGAGGTCGGCAATGTAACCAGAAGTCCAGGTGCTCATGAATGTTTAGAGATTTACAGTTTCTTGCTCGGCAGGCTTGCCGTTGGCCACGCCGCGCTCAACGGCGCAGCCAGAGGAAACTATTATAGGATGCCATTCGCCCAGTCAATGTAACCATCAAAGACAAAGTTCTGCGTGCCCCCACCGGCAAGCGGGATGTCAATATCGACACGGAGGCGCGTATCAGCACCGCTTCTGGTTTCCCCATCAAAATCATCTGTGTTAATGGTCAATCGTCCCTTCTCGTCAGTGTACCACCATGTCGAGGCAAGGTTTTGCAGCCCGTTAGCATAATCCCCCAATACGTTATCCAGATCATGGACTCTTATACTATTGACGATGTCAAATTTGCCACCGAACGTAGAAGTGGAATCCGGTCCCCACACAGCTGAGTCAATACTGGCTTTGTCATCAAAGTCAAAATAGATCCTGGCACTATCTGTCCCAACGCCACCAAAGTCCACAGGGTCAAAGCCCACATTTCTGAAATAGGGTAATTCAAGACCGTTAACTGTCGTTGTACCATTACGGTATAGCCCCAAAGAAGTAAAGATAGCTGTTCCAAAGCCTGAAGCTGCAACCACCTCCGTGGTCGGACTATCATCATCCCAGATAACTGAAACAGGCGTAATAGGTGTGTCGCCAGAGGTTGTCTCTGGACTGTAATTATCGCCATCACGT
>JBEAQB010000218.1:0-3825 GCA_041164125.1 Cyanobacteriota bacterium | reverse complement strand
AACTCCGGCAACGAATCGAGGCGACCCACAATCCGACGGTCTTTCCCGATACGTCAATTTTTACCAGTTTTGAGGATTGGCAATGACGTGTCTCTCAGCTGGACTGACAACAGGTGTTTGCCCGCCTCTTCCTTCTTGCTCCCCATCTGGAAGAGGGATTTAGGGCGATGGAACCCCTTGCTGGCGATCGCCTAGTAATCCGGTTCGTTACCAGGGATCCATTTAATGTTGCAACCGATGCTCGGTTTTTGTGCTGCGGGGACAGGCTGACCCCCTAGGACTAAGTCCATTGCCGCCCGTAAGTCTTTGCCGGTGACCGGCTGATCATTGCCGGGACGACTGTCGTCTAATTGGCCTCGGTAAACTAAGGCTTTTTGGCTATTGAACAAGAAAAAGTCCGGGGTACAAGCGGCCCGATACGCTTTGGCGATCGCCTGGGTTTCGTCGTAAAGCAAGGGAAAGGTAAACCCCACCTGGGTGGCCATGGCCTTTAACCGCTCTGGGGCATCCTCGGGATGACTGACGGCATTATTGGCACTGATGGCCACCAGTCCTAACCCACGGGCTTGATAATCTTTGCCCAATTGGGCCAACTGGTCTTGAATGTGTTTCACAAAGGGACAATGGCGACAAATAAACATCACCAAGAGTCCTTTTTCCCCCGCCACATCCGCCAGTGTCAGGGTTTGGCCGGACACCACATCGGTGAGAGCAAAATCCGGCGCCGGTGTTCCCAAGGGCAACATCGTCGAAGGCGTTAACACCATAACAGCATTCCTATCCTTAGGGTTTCAAAGGTTTTGCCCATTGTGCCACAGCAATGGCGGCGACCTAGACCCCTTTTTGTCGCAAAAGTTGATAAAATTTAATCATTCTAAATATTCGTTAATATTTGCCGTTAGGTAGGAGTTTTTTGAGATGGCCGGACTCTTTGGACTATTTGGTAAGCGCACAAAATACGTGGATGAGGTAGACAACACTCCCCAGCCTGAGCCCCAAAAGAAGGAAGCATTTTTCTTGGAAACCGACGACGCCAAAAGCTTGGGCGATGTTGAGTATATGCGGACGCCGATTGAAATTAAACGGAGTTTCCCGAAAACCCTCAATTCCGCAGGCTCAGAAGTGGTCAAATCGATTTCTGCGATGGAAATCAAAAAGATTAATGCGAACGGTCAACCACAAGACGACGCAAAAGCGGCTACGCCGACGCCCCCTGTCGCGCCGGTTACTCAGGAACGACGCTCCAGTGATAATAGTTTGGAAATGTTTCGTCAGATGGCGAAGGATATTAAAAAGTAATCTCTTCTCTCCCCTGATTTGACGAGCGACGTTTGAGGGAAAGACATTCACGGTTAGTATCAATTTTCTAGCCGTGCTTTTTTTGTGTGGGTCGATCCCCTGGGCTCTTTGCTGATCTCAAACACCTATGATCATGAATCGCTCGCTGTTGTTATTGTTGGTTTGGATGGCGATCGCCGTTGGGCTGAGGAGTTGGAATTTAGCGGTTAAACCCCCCTGGACTGATGAGTTTGCCACTTTGGTGTTTAGTCTGGGGCGATCTTTTGAGGCGGTTCCTGGGGCTCAGTGGTTGACCGTTGACCCGCTGCTGGCATTGTTACGCCCGCTCCCCCACGCCGATCCCCAAGGGGTGATCGATCAGATTTTGGCGCGGGATAATCACCCACCGTTGTATTTTGTTTTGGCCCACCTCTGGTATCGACTATTCCCCCACGATGGTGACTATCTGGCGGTTGCTGTGGGGCGATCGCTCCCGGTCTTGTTTGGGGTTTTGTCTGTGCCGGTGGGCTATGGCTGTGTTAAATGGGTTTGGGGTCAGCAACAAGATCGTTTAGCCCTGTCTGTTGCGATGGCCATGGCAGTGTCCCCCTATGGTGTGTTCATCAGCCAAGAGGCACGCCACTATACCCTGGCAATGTTGTGGGGGATATTGTCTTTGGCGTGCTGTTTAAAGGGGGCCCAATACTGGCAGCGGGGACGGCCTTTACCAGCTTATCTGAGTGGGGCTTGGGTTGGGGTTAATGCCCTGGGGGTATCCACCCACTTTTTACTGACCCTATTACTGGTGGCCCAAGGGTTGGGGTTGATGGCCTGGGGGTGGGATTTGCGGCGTCGGGAGACGGGGACGCGATGCCCGGGCGTTAAGCCGTTTTTGCCGGTGATCTTGGGCACGATCGCCGTTTTAGGGGTCTGGGGAGGGGTCATTTACTGGCAAGGGTTTGGCAATGGCATGACCCAATGGATTCAGTTCGACCAAATGAGTTGGTTGAGTTACGTCTTGTCGCCGCCGCTACAACTGGTGGCGGCGTGGGCCACCATGGTCTGCTTATTGCCGGTGGAATCGTCCCAACTCGTGATCGTGTTCGTATCGGGAGTTGGGATGTTGGTGTATTTTTGCTGGTTGGTGCCGGTGTTAAGCCAAGGCTGGGCACGGGGGGACGCAACGGGATGCGCGCTGGAAACGAATCTGTTGATCAAAATTTTCGCCTGTTTAGTGGGGATTTATTTGGCGATCACCTATGGTGCGGGGTTGGATATTACCCGGGGGGCCCGATATAGCTTTAATTTTTGGCCGGTGGTGATGTTCCTGGTTGGTATTGGGTTAGCGGGCCAGACCGGGAATGCTGCTGCTATGCCAAGGATCTTAGCTCCCCAAGGCCGACGGCTCTTGCACGGCCGGGGATTACCGGCGATTTTTTTACTGATGGGGATTGTAAGTGGATTAACGATTACCTTCAATTTGGGCTATCAAAAATACTACCGTCCTGACCATTTCTTAACGTTACTGTCACAGACGCAAGGCGTTGGTTTACAGGTGATTGTCAGCCCCCACCAGAGTCTGGTGCAAACCGGGGAGGTGTTGGGCATTGCCCTAGAAGCACAGCGGCATTTTCCGGAATTAGTGCCCCAATTACGCTTTTTGTTATTACCCGCCAGTCATAACCGCGATCCTGTTTTGATTGAACAATTACAGCAACATTTGGCGACGCTATCAGACCCCTTTGACCTCTGGGTGCTGAATTATCCCCCGGCGATCGCCTTGGACCGCTGTCAAAAGGACCAGTCTCCGCCCCTCACTATTTACGGTTATTCTTATCAGCATTTTACTTGTGCCTCTGCCCCGGTCAGATAACCGACCGTGTACACAGATTTCGGATAAAAACCTAAAGTCTGGCTTTGATCCCCCTAAATTTCCTCACTCAAGCGCCGGCTTACCAAGGGAAACTTTGAGAGACTTCCCCCCCTTTCTAAGGGGGGCTAGGGGGGATCGTGTTCTAAGGGAGGCTAGGGGGTATTGTGACACTTGTGTGTACACGATCGCCTTACAGCGGGTATTACAAAGGAGAAAAGGAAAAAAGATAAAGCGTAATTAAGTCCTGCGTTCGGCTGAGCTTAGTCGATGCCCGACACACACACTAACCGCAAACCGTTGAGGAAGCTGCGAAGGCCGCGGTCGTAGTTGTAACGGTCGGCGGAACGACAGTAATCAGGGTTGCCATTCCAAGAGCCGCCCCGCAGTACACGCCGACTTGTTTGAGCCTGGTTATCCGTCCAGGCGCTTCCATCTGTGGGTGATTCCTGATAGTTATCGTGCCAGCTATCTTCGCACCATTCCCACACATTACCGTGCATATCATACAATCCCCAAGGATTAGGCGGAAAACTGCCTACGTCAACAGTCTTTTTTCTATATTGTCCTTTACCCTCATCTGCATAGGTGTGCACCTCCAAAATGCAGTTTGCTCAGCGGCTGCGCCGATTACTGGAATGGGCACAATCTAGTTCTTTCCCGGAACGTTTGATGCA
>JBEAQB010000217.1:0-5616 GCA_041164125.1 Cyanobacteriota bacterium | reverse complement strand
GTCAACCCAGTTCAGTGTATCAAACCTTCTCGAAAAGTAGGGGATTGCCCGCGACATCTTTGAGGGACTCTGCAGCTAGTCTGTCCAATGGGGAGACCGGAGCACTGCCACATGATCGAGTAACCATAACGGTTTAGGCGGTGAAGGTGGCGCTTCGCCATGGGCTAGTTCTGAAATCAGCCATTCCCCTTGAACATAGGGTGCAATGTGGTCAGGAACGTGGGTCGCACTTTGTAAATGATCGGTCTCTAGCCACTCCATGTTACCGAGAGAGGCGATCGCCAACCCCAGTAGCATATCTTGATCCTCAACGGCAATCACAGCAATTTCAGTACAGTCGGTGTTAAGACTGATATTACCCCCCAAAAAACGCCCTAAATCAGCCACCCAAATTACCTGTCCCCGTAAATTAATCGTGCCTAGCAAGAGGGGAGAGGTGTTAGGCATTGGGGTAATGTGGTCAGACGTCCGTTGCATCACCTCGCGAATTGAGACCGCAGGCAGGGCGAATTCCGCCTGGGAGGATAGGGAGAAACGGAGATGAAGTTCTCCTTTTGGGGTTTGTAAGGGGGGAAAAGATGGATCACGCTCAGGATGATGATCGCCAGAATGATCACCTGGGGGGGCATTAACCGTAAAACCACTCATATTTCACGTTGAAGCTGCTAAGAATTTTTCCCATCAATCCGAGAGTAATTGGTTAATGGTACCAATAAGTGTTGTGGGGGAAAACGGTTTGGCAATGTAAGCATCTGCCCCCTGGCGCATACCCCAAAAACGATCAAATTCTTCCCCTTTGATGGAGCACATAATGACGGGAACGTTTTTGGTCTTAGGATCAGATTTGATGCGGCGACAGACTTCATAGCCATTCATTCGGGGCATGACAATATCTAACACCACCAGGTCGGGACGAGAGTGTTGCAGCTGCTCCAAGGCTTCCACACCATCACAGGCGATCGAAACAGTCCAGCCATGTTCTTTTAAGATCTCGGCTATCATTTCGCGTTGACTTAAGCTATCTTCAACAAGCAAAACTGCGTTCATAAAAGTCTTTTCTGTCTGGAGTGACAAAATGGGGATCTGAAGCAAGTTAGCGAATCCGATAGCATATTGAAAGGATTCGTGAGTCAAAACCGCTCTCTCTTCTCAAGGCCCCCTAGCTGACGAGGGCGATGGGGAGGATCGATCATCATGGGATTGCTAATCTTGATTAATACTCTATAGTAGCCGCTTTTTGAACCGTTGAGAGGGTATCTTTTTTAGTTTAAATAAACTTTGATTGTAAAGAACTTGGGTTACTGCAACTATTTTGGTGGTCGAAACGATTCAGGGGACTTGACGTTGATGGCATTTTCCCTGTCTAATCAAAGTACGGCCAAGTTGGCTAACGTGAATGCGTTCACTCTGGTAAGCTTTTTATCACTTTTTCTCAAACACCATGACGGTTAAAGTCTTAGTCCCGACCCCGCTGCAGAAGTTCACCAATGATCAAGCCATGATTGCGTGCGACGCTGCGGATATTGGTCAATTAATTGATGCGTTAGAGGCAAGTTGCCCGGGGATTAAAGCCCGTTTGTGTGACGAAACGGGTAAGCCTAGACGCTTCTTGAATTTTTATGTCAACGAGGAAGATATTCGGTTTTTGCAAGGGACAGAAACGGCGTTGAGTGATGGTGATGAGGTGAGCATTGTTCCGGCAGTAGCCGGGGGCTAAGGTGATTGCGGTAATCACAGCGATCGCTAACGGGCATTAACCGTCGTCTTCACTGATACCGAGGATTAGCGCCGCACCCCTATTGATTGGTAGGGCACGGGCTATTTAGACTGGCAACGGCCCCTTAGATAACGGCTAATTGAGGTTCAGGGCGTTTGCTGTTGCGGACACCGGCGATCGCCTCAGCATAGTCTGGGGCTTTGAAAACAGCAGACCCGGCCACAATCGCATTGGCCCCCGCTTCCAGTACCTGCCAGGTATTGTTGGGTTTGAGACCACCGTCCACTTCAATCCAAGGATCCAAACCCCGCTCATCACAGCGCTGGCGCAGCCGCTGGATTTTCGGTAACACATCAGGAATAAAGCTTTGACCCCCAAAACCAGGGTTAACGCTCATCAGTAACACCAAATCACACACGGGTAGCACATATTCAATAATATCTAGCGGCGTGGAGGGATTCAGAACAACCCCTGCTTGCTTACCGAGTTCTCGAATTTGGCACAAGGTACGGTGGAGATGGGGGGAAGCATTGTGTTCTGCATGAACAGAAATAATATCGGCCCCAGCTTTGGCAAAGTCTTCGACATATTTTTCCGGCTCGACAATCATTAAGTGAACGTCTAACGGTTTTTGGGTCAGGGGGCGAATGGCATCAACAATCAATGGGCCAATGGTGATGTTGGGGACAAAACGACCATCCATAACATCAACATGGATCCAATCAGCTCCAGCTTGATCCACCGCTTTGATTTCATCGCCTAACCGACTAAAATCCGCAGACAAAATTGAAGGCGCAACGACAGTGTTTTTGGGCATGGGGAAAACTCTCTAAGTATTTCAACGCATAAAAGGGGATGGCATTTAGTGTAAACAATTACGGTCATTTAAGTAACCCCTGAGACTTAGCCCCTAAGATGGTAAATGATCTAAAAAAGTAGCCGTTTCGCGACAGCGAAATTATTTGGCGATGCCTTCCCCAGACTGGTACACATTGGGCGTTCAACACACCGTAGAAAAGTTGACAACGTCCGCTTCCCAGGGGCTCACGACGGCTGAAGTCAGTCACCGTCGTCAATACTATGGAGCCAACGAAATACAAGAGACTGCCGGACGTAATGCTTGGCGAATTTTACTCGACCAATTTAGCAATGTGATGCTGTTGATGCTGATCGCAGTGGCCATCATTGCGGGGCTGCTCGATGTTTTCCGCCTGCGGACTGAGGGGCTTGAATCTGGGGCCGTGCCCTTTAAGGATACGATCGCCATCCTTGCCATTGTTATTTTGAATGGTCTGTT
Organism: Cyanobacteriota bacterium; assembly: GCA_041164125.1. Lineage (GTDB taxonomy): Bacteria > Cyanobacteriota > Cyanobacteriia > Cyanobacteriales > Microcystaceae > Synechocystis. The sequence continues at coordinate 2,602 of JBEAQB010000217.1, read as the reverse complement.
AGGTTATTGCCAAGAAAGTCGGGCGGAAAAAGCCTTAGCAGCCCTCAAACAACTAGCATCCCCTAAAGTGCAGGTGATTCGAGACGGCGATCGCCAGGAGGTCAATGCTGTCAGTTTAGTGCCCGGCGACATTGTTTTGTTGGAAGCGGGGAGTCAACTGTGTGCCGATGGGGTCTTAGTTGAGACCGCCAATTTATCAATCCGCGAATCTGCTCTAACGGGGGAGGCCCAGCCCGTTGAGAAAGAAGTTAGCCCTAACGGTTTAGCCCCCGCCACTGACCTCGGCGATCGCCACAATATGATTTTTGCTGGGACAGAAGTGGTGCAAGGTCGGGGTAAGGCGATCGTCACCAACACTGGCATGGAGACCGAACTCGGCAAAATTGCCGCGATGTTACAGTCCGTGCAAACAGAGCCGACGCCTCTGCAACGACGGATGGAGAATCTGGGAAATGTCTTGGTTTCCTCCTCCTTAGCGCTAGTGGCCGCCGTCATTATTTTGGGTGTCTGGCAAAAGGGCTGGGAATTACTGCAAGAACTGATTGAAATTTCGCTGAGTATGGCGGTGGCGGTTGTGCCTGAGGGGTTACCGGCGGTGATCACCGTTACCCTGGCCCTCGGCACCCAACGGATGGTCAAACGCCATGCCCTGATTCGCAAATTGCCGGCGGTGGAAACCCTGGGATCAGTCAATGTGATTTGCTCCGACAAAACCGGTACTCTGACCCAAAATAAAATGGTCGTTCAGGAAGTGGTGACCCATCACGATCACCTGACGGTAACTGGTGATGGTTATGAACCGACGGGACAGTTGCTGAATGCCCAGGAAATACCCATTGATACGACCCCTCCCATTGCCCTCCAACTGTTAGCCCTGGATGCATTGCTGTGTAACGATGCCGACTTAAGGTTTGATGCCCAAGACCAACAATGGCAAATTATGGGCGATCCCACCGAAGGGGCTTTGGTGGTGCTAGCGGGTAAACTCAATTTTGATCAACAACTCAATCAACGTTTTCCCCGGCTGGGAGAATTTCCCTTTGCGTCTGAACGGAAACGCATGAGCGTGATTGTCGAGATCCCTGACCAGATCGATCAGGTTTTACCCCTCCTGGGCAAATTTTTCCGCAGTGAGGGGGTCCCCCAAAAACCCTATTTGTTACTTTCTAAAGGATCACCAGAATTATTACTCGAGCAATGTCAATCGGTGCAAGGCAACGAAGCGTGTCAGCCCTTGGACGCCCACCAAAGACAACGCATTCTGAACGAGAACGATGCCATGGCCGGGCGGGGACTGCGGGTGTTGGGACTCGCCTATCGTCCTCTGAAGGAAATCCCCCCGGCCGATCGCCAATCGGCAAGTGAACAGGATCTCATTTGGTTAGGCCTGGTTGGTATGTTGGATGCCCCCCGCCCGGAGGTGAAGGCCGCCGTGGCAAAATCTTTAGCGGCCGGCATTCACACGGTCATGATCACCGGCGATCATCCCCTCACAGCCACTGTGATTGCTAAACAGTTAGGGATCTGCCAAGACGGCGATCGGGTGACCACTGGACAGGAACTAGAGCAGATGGATCAGCCCACCCTCGAGAAAAACGTTGAGCAGATCCGGGTATTTGCTCGCGTTTCGCCAGAACATAAATTACGCATTGTTCAAGCCTTGCAACGTCGGCAAAAATTTGTCGCCATGACAGGGGATGGGGTCAATGACGCCCCAGCCTTAAAACAAGCGGATATTGGTATTGCCATGGGGATTACGGGGACCGATGTCAGTAAGGAAGCCAGTGATATGGTGCTATTGGACGATAACTTCGCTACCATTGTCGCCGCCACCGAAGAGGGTCGGGTGGTGTACAGCAATATCCGGCATTTTATCAAGTACATTTTAGGCAGCAATATCGGCGAGGTAATAACGATCGCCGCTGCGCCACTGATTGGTTTGTCGGGAGTCCCATTGACCCCATTGCAAATTTTGTGGATGAATTTGGTAACTGATGGTTTGCCGGCTTTAGCCCTAGCCTTAGAACCCGGCGACCCTAACATCATGAAGCGACGACCCTTTAGTCCCCAAGAAAGTATTTTTGCGAGGGGATTGGGGGCTTATATTGTGCGGATTGGTTTGGTGTTCGCCACGATAACTATTTCGCTCATGGTCTGGGCCTACAACAGTGCCATAGATTCTGGGCAGCCAGATAGCTGGAAAACCATGGTCTTTACCACCCTTTGCATTGCCCAGATGGGCCATGCAATTGCCGTGCGCTCTAACCAGCGCTTAACCATTGAGATGAGTCCCTTGGGCAATCCCTATTTATGGGGGGCCGTAATTGTGACCACAGTGATGCAGTTGATGTTGATCTATGTGGAACCGTTGCGAAATTTCTTTGAAACCGATTGGCTCACCCCGCAACAATTACTGATTTGCTTGGGCTTTAGTAGCTTGATGTTTGTGTGGGTGGAACTAGAAAAGTTAGCTGCGCGGACTTACCACTCTCTGAAACGATGACGGTAATTGCGCGATCGCCTTAGCCCTGAATGATGGTAATTGCGCGATCGGTGTGCCTGAGATCTGTCCCACCCCTCAGGCACAGTACGGGAAACCACA
>JBEAQB010000216.1:0-2676 GCA_041164125.1 Cyanobacteriota bacterium | reverse complement strand
AGCCCCTAATGCGTCCCCTGCCTACGCGCAATTCTGCGGTTGGTAATCAGGATTCACCACACAAGACTTTAACAATTGTAAGAAATTGTAATATTTGCCCATGTTAAGGTCGCTTCCCCTTTATGATTTAGGATAACTAACATATCAAGCTTTTCTAAGATTCTGGAGGTTTAAACTTGGCTATTCCCTTATTAAATTATGGCCCTAAAAGTCTGAACGTGCGCGTTGAAGGCTACGAAGTGGGTACTGACGAGAAGCCCGTCGTCTTTACTACCGAAAATCTGCTCTCAAGCGCTGACATGGACAACTTGATTGAAGCAGCCTATCGTCAGATTTTCTTCCATGCCTTCAAATGGGATCGCGAAAAAATCCTGGAATCTCAATTACGGAATGGTCAGATCACCGTGCGAGATTTCATCCGGGGTCTATTGCTTTCCAACACATTCCGCAGCAGCTTCTACGAGAAAAATAGCAACTATCGCTTCGTTGAGCACTGTGTTCAAAAAATTCTCGGACGGGACGTTTTCAGCGAGCGGGAAAAAATCGCTTGGTCGATTGTTGTCGCCACCAAAGGCTACCAAGGCTTGATTGATGATTTACTCAATAGTGATGAGTACCTCAACAACTTTGGTTACGATACCGTTCCCTACCAACGCCGTCGCAATCTTCCCGGTCGCGAAGCTGGGGAATTACCCTTTAACATTAAATCTCCCCGGTACGATGCTTACCACCGTCGCCAACTGGGCTTCCCCCAAATTGTTTGGCAAAACGCGGTTCGCCGTTTTGTCCCCCAGGAGAAAAAAATCACCGCTGGCAATCCCATGGCATTCCTAGCCATGGCGCGCAGTATCAACCCCGCTGCCAATGCTATGCCCAAGGTCTCCGCCCAAAATATCAACATTGAAGCCTCTGTGCCCCGTCGATAAGGGTTAGGGTTTGCGACTAAAGGGACTACGGGACTGGCAAACGAGACCGCCAAATTTCTTCTCACGGGGAAATTAAACGACGGTTTTCGCGGCAGTCTGGGCGAGTCCCTCATTTTTTCCAGGGGATTGATGGAGGGATCAAGCGATTGTGGCGGCAACAAATCGGTCTATCCCGGCTAAATCCTTGTGAATGCTAATTGTTTGGTAATTTCCCTGCTGATCTAATAGGTCCGCCACCATACTGGCTTGACCAGCCATTAATTCCACTAGCCACAGGCCGCCTTTTTGTAAATAAAGCGGCGATCGCCGAATGATCTGCCGCACACTATCTAACCCGTCTTCCCCCCCGGCCAGGGCCGACAAGGGTTCGTGGTCAATCACCTCCGGTTGCAAGCGGGCTAACTCTGGTTGGGAAATGTAGGGCGGGTTAGACACCATACCTGCGATGTTTCCCTGTAAGGCGGTTAAAGGATCCCACCAATGTCCCTGGTAAAAGTTAAGGCGATCGTCGAAGTCATTTAAGCGGGCATTCTCTTGGGCGATCGCCAAGGCGTCCCGACTTTGATCAACCGCATGAATTGTGGCGTGGGGAAACAAATCTGCTAATCCCAAGGCGATCGCCCCGCTGCCTGTGCCTAAGTCCACCCAGTGCCCCGTCGTGTGAGACGCGTAACCCTGGGATTGAAGAATATCAATGATTAATTCCGTTTCCGGCCGGGGAATCAACACCGCTGGAGTGACTTTAAGCTGAAAATTGCGCCAGCTAACCTGCCCCACCAAATATTGCACCGGGCAGCGTTCAACCACTCGCCGCTCCCAAGCTGATTTAATCGCCTCCCAAGGCTTCACCAGGTGAACCCGTTCTCGCTGCTGATAATCCCCCAACTGTAACCCTAAACGGTCTAAATCCGTCCAGGCCTTGAGTAACCAGATTAATTCTGCTCGGTCAATCCCAGCGGCGATCGCCTGTTGTTGAGCTTGGGCAAACCAGTCGGCAAACTCCCGGCCTGAAACATTGAACACGATATTTTTTTAGCTTCACTTCAGTTCGACAAAGATAAGGGCGAGGTTTATGCTCAAGGAAGTGACGTTTGCATCCTCCAGCCCTGTTTCTCAGTTTAGACTAGGATGCGGCCGGTTCCCACTCGGGACTAGCGGGGGTTACCCCCATTGATAGTTAACTGTCCCTGGCAAAACAGGGACCCAGTCCGCTCTCGTTGTGACGCGTTTTCAATTCCCATGGGCAAGCAGCCAAATTCGCCCCCTTCCTTTAATTTTAATCAAGGGGATATTCCTGAAGTTATCCGGGATCAACCCATTACATCAACCCCATCAACACGGCCAGGAAGAGGATTGATGCTGGGGGGCATCGGCCTCAGTCTGCTCGTGATCGTGGCATTGGTTTTCTTCTGGCCAAGACCCCAAAGGACGGTGGAAACGCCCCCCTCCCCGCCTCCGGTTAATCCCGACCCGTCCCCAACCCCCATTGATAACATCCTTGGCCATCTAGCCTATGCGGAAGCACCAATCACCGACTTAAAAGCAATTACCGCCGATGGACGCTTAAAACTGCGCCCGGCCGCCGCCGACCAATTCTTAAAAATGCAGGCGGCGGCTAAAGCCGCAGGCATTGCCCTGATTCCTCTCTCTGCTTTTCGGACCTTGGATCAGCAAAATCAATTATTTTTTGACGTGAAAAAGCAACGTAACCAGGAAACCCGTAAACGGGCCGAGGTTAGTGCTCCCCCCG
>JBEAQB010000215.1:0-5611 GCA_041164125.1 Cyanobacteriota bacterium | reverse complement strand
TGGGATTACATCAAGTATGCACGGGACAACGGTATTCCCGTGGGACCCGGCCGGGGATCGGCGGCGGGGTCTCTGGTGGCGTACTGCTTAAGAATCACCAATATTGATCCTGTTCACCATGGTTTATTATTTGAGCGCTTTTTAAATCCTGAACGGAAATCCATGCCCGATGTGGACACCGATTTTTGCATCGATCGCCGGGACGAAATGATCGACTATGTCACACGAAAGTACGGTGAAGATAAGGTGGCCCAAATTATTACCTTTAACCGCATGACGTCAAAGGCTGTTTTAAAGGATGTAGCCAGGGTGTTGGATATTCCCTATGCAGAATCGGACAAAATGGCTAAATTAATTCCCGTCTCCCGGGGTAAACCGACGAAATTAAACGTGATGATTTCCGACGCAACCCCAGAACCACAATTTAAGGCCCGCTATGACAGTGAGCCCTGGGTTAAACGCTGGATTGACATGGCGATCCGCATTGAAGGCACTAACAAAACCTTTGGGGTTCATGCCGCAGGGGTGGTTATTTCCTCAGAACCCTTGGATCAAATTGTGCCCCTACAGCGCAACAATGACGGGGCAGTGATTACCCAATATTATATGGAAGACGTGGAAGCCATGGGTCTATTAAAAATGGACTTTTTGGGCTTGAAAAATTTAACCACCTTGCAACGGGCAGTGGAGTTAGTCAAACAAACTCGACAAATTGACTTGGATCTCGATCAACTGCCCTTAGATGAACGTAAGGCGCTAGAAATTCAAGTTCGTACCGGTACCAAGAAATTACCCGATGATGTTAAAAAGACCTATCAACTTTTAGAAGCTGGTGATTTAGAGGGAATTTTTCAGCTTGAATCTTCGGGAATGAAGCAGATTGTACGTGATCTCAAACCGTCTGGCATTCCTGATATTTCCTCTATCCTCGCATTATATCGACCGGGGCCATTAGATGCAGGCTTAATTCCCATTTTCATTAACCGTAAACATGGTCGTGAAGAAATCACTTATCAACATAAACTCTTAGAACCGATTCTCAATGAAACCTATGCAGTACTCGTGTATCAAGAGCAAATCATGAAAATGGCCCAGGATCTAGCGGGATATTCCCTCGGAGAAGCGGATCTATTGCGGCGGGCGATGGGGAAAAAGAAAGCAGAGGAAATGCAAAAACACCGGGCAAAATTTATTGATGGTTCAGCCAAAAATGGGGTGCCATCCCGTACAGCGGAAAACTTGTTTGACCAGATGGTTAAGTTCGCCGAATATTGCCTTAGTTACGATACCGAAATTCTCACGGTGGAATATGGCCCCTTGCCCATTGGCAAAATTGTCACCGAGGAAATTGCTTGTTCCGTTTACAGCCTCGATCGCCACGGTCACCTCTATACCCAGGCGATCGCCCAGTGGCATAACCGAGGAGTCCAAGCCGTGTTTGAGTATGAACTAGAGGATGGCCGGGTGATTCGCGCCACCCAGGATCACCGCTTTATGACGACTGATTACCAACTCTTACCCATCGAAGACATTTTCCAACGGCAATTGGACTTACTGACCATTGTGCAGCCTTCTATGCCCTTGCTTCAGGAAACAGGCAATGCTTGAGCGGCTCATTGCCCTGGATGGTTGACAGTGCCAAGGGGGGAGCGATCCCGCCCTTGGGAGGAGACTACGCTAAAGTTTCTGGAGGGGGCCGACTGTTATGCCTTGCGCCCGGCCCGAGATCCCTTGCGGAACCGTCCTGTCGGACGATGATTGGCTGTGAATGCTTTCAAGACGGTTAATTTAGCCCAATCAATGACGAGTAACCAGAGAAAACAATAAACCCAGTTGGCGATCGCCCAAACCAAACCGATGGGTTGGATGAAACCAAAAAAGCCGAAAATTGCCAACAGGGTTGAAATCGTTACCGATGTACCCGTGGCTAACGCGAGGGGTTTAGCGGGCGGGAGAGACCAAAAAGGACCCTTAGTACGAACAGAATAGAGGGTCATCATCCCCAGCAAAGCTATATTGAAGAAAATTAACGTTTGTAAGGGAGAGGTGCCGCTGGCAGCCAGTTGGTTGGCCGCGAGAAAAGACTGTTCATAGGTCTGCCCCAGATAGTAGAGAAGAAAGGTGGCAATAACATTGATGGTGCCCAATACCCCCGATAAGGTCAACACCTGGGTCATGTTCCATTTTTGGGGAACTGGGGAAATTTTGGCATTATCAAAAGCAATGGTCATAATCGCGCCATCATTGAGCAGTGCCAGAAAAACGATCATCAATGCCGTTAAGGGATAGGAGTCGAAGAAAAGAATGGCTAAGGTGGTAAAAACCAAAATTTGAATTGTTGCAGTAATCCGGTACAGCGTATAGCTAGTCATCCGTTCAAAAATTTGACGGCTCAACTTAATCGCATCCACAATGACCGACAGTCCCGGTGTCAACAGCACAATATCTGCAGCGGCCCGGGCGGCGTCAGTGGCACCGGAAACCGCTACCCCCGCATCAGCTTTTTTGAGCGCTGGGGCATCATTAACCCCATCCCCGGTCATGCCGACCAAATAGCCCTGATGTTGCAAGACATCGACAATATGGTATTTATCTTCTGGGAAGACCTGACCAAAGCCATCGGCACGAACAATGTCTTGGTCTAAGTTGCCGATTAAGCTAGCAGGCGTCTCACGAAAAATCTTCGCATCGACAATGTCTTGCCCCAACCCCAATTGCCGAGAGGTTTCCTTGGCGATTAAAACCTGATCGCCCGTGACCATCTTGACTGGAACGCCGAGTTTTTGAGCATTGGCTAAGGTGATTTGGGAATCGGGACGCGGAGGATCAAAGAGGGAGAGAATGCCCAGAAACTGCCATTCCCCTTGATCATCGGTGCGAGCCACCCCCAAGGCTCGGTAACCGCGTTTTGCGTAGCTTTCAATAACCTGATTCACCTGAGCTTCAATGTCTGCCTTATTGGGGGCCAACGCGAGGATTACTTGTGGAGCACCCTTACTGGTTTTGATGGTTTGCCCCCCAGTGGTAACCAACTCTGCCTCAGTGCGTTTACTAACGGGGTCGAAGGGGGTGAAGTGCTTTAGCTCATAGTTTTGAAGTTGAGCCTGATCTTTAATGCCGTCCGTCACCACCTGGTCAATGGGATCCGCATCTTGGGTATCAGAGGCGAGGGCCGCCGCTATGAGGAGGTCATTTTGGGTGACCCCTGGTAGGGTGAAAGGGTCACCCAAGGATAATTGATTTAGGGTAAGCGTCCCCGTTTTATCAGAGCAGAGCATATCCATGCCCGATAATTCCTCGATCGCCGAGAGACGGGTCACCACAGCGTTCTTTTTCGCCAGATTTTGCGCCCCAACCGACATACTAACGGACAGCACGGTCGGCATGGCCACAGGGATTGATGCCACGGTTAGCACCAGACAAAATTTCAACAACCGGATAAAGTCCAGCTCACCGCTAAAGAGCCGCTCGAGAATAATGATCGCAATCAAAATGCCGGCAATGATGATCAAGAAATTGCCGATTTTCAGGACAGATTTTTGGAAATGACTCACCGTTTCCGTTTGTGCCACTAACTGAGCCGTTTTGCCAAAAAAAGTATTGACCCCCGTACCATTAATCAAGGCTTCCCCTTGTCCTTTTTTGACGACGGAGCCGGAATAAACTTGTTCACCATATTGGCGATCGACCGGCAGGGATTCCCCGGTGAGGGCCGCTTGATCGATTTTTACAGAATCCTCACTTAGTAATCGTCCATCGGCCGGCAGGACGTCGCCAATTTTGAGGCGAATGATGTCGCCTGGTACCAACTCTTTGGCGGCAACCGATTGCCAGCGACCATCTCGTTTAGCAGTGGCATTCAAGGCTAATTGGGCTTTGAGGGCCGCCACCGCATCCCCAGCTGATTTTTCTTCAAAGAAGCCAATCAACCCATTGCCAACGAGTAGCAGGAAAATAATGATAAAGTCTGCCCAATCACCGACCGCAGCAGAAAAAATGACGGCGGCTTCAATCATCCAGGGAATCGGCCCCCAAAAATAGGACAAAAATTTTATTAATGGACTAACTTGTTTTTCTACAATCTCGTTGTATCCATATTGTCCTAAGCGATTTTTAGCCACTTCCGAAGTCAGGCCCAGTGGAGACGTGTTCAAAACCTGAATCAGTTGATTAATCGGCAAATTTGCCAACTCCTCTGGAGCCGGCAGAGACGAATTTTTGATAGAAACCATTGATATAAATGAGTGAAAATTGGTTGGAAACAACTCTGTTGCACCCACAAATTGTACCGTTGCTCTCTGAGAAGTCAAGTGATCTTAATCACCACTATTCACAGTACTGAGAAAAGCCCTTAGGGAAGATTACCCTGCAATGGCAGCTCAAGACAGGTTGATTTTCCCGATATCAAGGGGATGTTGCGCGATAGAGCCCGAACGGTCCTCGTCTCACCGTAAACTTAAACAGGACTGATTTCATAGCTGAGGTGTTTGCATGGAAGGGGAACTCGTGATGTTGACAGACCCCGTAGAACCGGTTGAAGGTACAACCCCGGAAACACCGTCGTTAGAACCGGTGGAGCCGGTAAAAAACCCTTGGACCATTAACGCCAGTGAAAATCTTTATCGCATTGCCGGTTGGGGGGAGCCTTACTTTTCGATTAATGCGGCCGGTCATGTGACCGTTTCCCCCCAAGCTGACCATGGTGGTTCATTGGACTTGTATGAATTGGTGGAAGGGTTAAGACAACGGAAGATTGGCTTACCCTTGCTATTGCGCTTTTCCGATATCCTGGCTGATCGTATCAATCGTCTCAATGCGGCCTTTGCCCGGGGGATTGCCCGTTACCGTTACCCCAATATCTACCGGGGGGTCTATCCGATTAAATGCAACCAACACCGCCACATTGTTGAATCCTTAGTGCGCTATGGTACTCCCTATAACTTTGGGCTAGAAGCTGGCTCCAAACCGGAGTTGATGATCGCTTTGGCGATGCTCAAACCCCAGGAAAACCCAGAGCCAGACCAGCAAAATCAACCCCTATTAATTTGCAACGGCTATAAAGACCGCGAATATCTCGAGACGGCGCTACTGGCTCGCCGCCTTGGTCACCGACCCATTATTGTGGTGGAACAGGTCGCTGAGGTTTCTTTGGTGATCGATATTTCTTGTCGGTTAGGCATTAAACCGATTCTTGGGGTCCGGGCGAAACTGAGCACCCAGGGCATGGGACGCTGGGGGATTTCCACTGGCGATCGCGCCAAGTTTGGCTTAACCATTCCAGAAATGTTGTGGGTCATTCAACAATTACAGGCCGCGGAGATGGCGGATTGTCTGCAATTACTCCATTTTCATATAGGGTCTCAAATCTCCTCCATTTCAGTCATTAAAGAAGCCATGACCGAAGCCAGTCAAATTTTTGTGCAGTTGGCCAAACTAGGAGCCAACATGAAATATTTAGACGTGGGCGGTGGTTTGGGGGTGGATTATGATGGCTCAAAAACTAATTTTTACGCGTCGAAGAATTACAACATTCAAAATTATGTCAATGATGTCATTTCAGCGGTTCAAGATGCTTGTGTTGTCGCCGAAATTCCCTGCCCCGTTTTAATTA
>JBEAQB010000214.1:0-4095 GCA_041164125.1 Cyanobacteriota bacterium | reverse complement strand
TATTCGTGATCTTGAAATTAGTGATCTGTTGGGGAGAGAAGAGGTTTTACCCGATCCATCTCTACTTAGCGTTAATATCACCAACAAGGTTGTCCTCGTCACAGGGGCCGGCGGCTCCATTGGGTCGGAGTTATGTCGTCAAATTGCCCAGCAAAGCCCGCAAGAACTGATTTTGTATGAATTAAACGAGTTTGCACTCTACACCATAGACATCGAGCTATCTGAATCTTTTCCTCACATGTCCCGTTCCTCCTATCTGGGATCAGTCACGGACAAAGAACACTTAGAAAATATCTTAACGACTCATCGAGTTGACACTGTCTATCATGCTGCCGCTTATAAGCATGTGCCCTTGGTGGAGCTAAATCCGGCCCAAGGCATCTTAAACAATGTTTATGGCACTTTGGTTTGTGCGCAGGCGGCGAGGGAATGCGGCGTAGAGCGGTTTGTTTTAATTTCCACAGATAAGGCCGTCCGTCCGACCAATATTATGGGCACGACAAAGCGCGTTGCAGAACTAATTTTACAGGCTTTCTCTGCTCTCCATGGGCTACAAACCAAATTTGTGATGGTGCGATTCGGTAATGTTCTCAACAGTACTGGGTCTGTGGTTCCTCGCTTTCAGAAACTGATTAAAGAGAGACGTCTGATTACTGTGACTCACCCAGAAATCACCCGTTATTTTATGTCTATTCCAGAGGCCGCCAGGCTGGTTATCCAAGCGGGAGCGATGGGCCAAGGGGGAGACGTTTTCTTGTTAGATATGGGAGACCCCATTAAGATTTACGACTTAGCAGTCCAGATGATTGAACTCAGTGGACTAGAGTTGGGGCGCGACATTGATATTGTCATTACAGGACTGCGTCCCGGCGAAAAACTTTACGAAGAACTCTTGATACGTCAAGATACAGCGGTGGCGACTCGGCACCCTAAAATCTTTGCTGCCAAGGAGGGTCAAATTCCCTGGGAAACCTTGAAGCCACTCCTAGATAACTTGCTCTCGGCGGCAGAATCCGGTAATAAGGACGCGATAATCGCATCACTCAAAAGTATTGTCCCTGAATATAGTCCTCGTCCCCATAGCGCCTTAAGCATTCCGACTCCCCTCCAAACAACGCCTTCACCGGCGAGGTTTTAGACCCAGTTTTTTGATATGGCATCTTCAAAATTCAATATTTATGAACTGTTAATCCGGCGCAAATGTTTCCAAAAGAGTACTGACCCGGGAAAGTAAATTTTTCTTGACAGGTTTGTCAAGGGGCTTGCGGTCCCCTAGCTGAGGGCGGTCTAGATAACGGTTGATGCCTTCGGTTACTTGTTGGCGGATTAAACTGGCTAGTTCATCGTGGGCCCGTTGTCTTTGATAATTTGCCCCTTCCTCTGAGGTGGCATAGAGCGGGGGAAGGCGATTAAGGGCATAGGCGGCGATGTCAGCAATATCCAGTTGTTCATCGGAGGTATGACGACATTGTGAGACTTGAACCACCGCCTCCGTCGCCACCATTTCTTCCATCACATTGATAAATTGCTTATGAGACATGGCCACCACTTCCCCATTTCGTAATGCTGCCATTAAGCGACCTAGGGCGTTGTATTCTTCTGTGGTTAGCTCGGTAGCATTTTCATAGATGCGACCGACCTCGGCTTCGATCGCCGGGGTTAGGTATCCCTGTTGGAGGATTTGGGTGACGATTTCTTGAATACTCATGGGGCCAGAAACGATTGATTAGCGGAGAAAAGCATTGGCAAATAGACTGATGAAATCGTTAGGTTTGGGGAAAGATATAGGCGATCGCCTGAGTGCGAATGATCACGGTACGGTCTGAAACGTCTGTCAAACCGAGGCAATGGGGATCGTGCCAGCGAATTTTTCCTCGTAAGGCGTCACCCGTGGTCAGCTTGATTTCGACAGGGGTTTGGTTTTTAATCAAGAGTTGAACTTGACGAACACTGGGTAAACCGCTATCAAAGTCATCCATATCATTATCCTAAAAATGCTTTTTCATAATAGTGGGTTAAGGAGGGATGGCAGTCCTAAACGTCGAGACAAAGGCCAATGAAGCATCAGGGGCTTTTCCCCCTTGAAGATGTCAACCGATAAGATGGATGTCTGGGTTGGTGATGGCGGCGATCGCCAAGGAACCCTTTAGTCAGTGACCAAAATATGGTGAAGATGTCCAAAACCTTGATTATTGGCTACGGCAATACCCTGCGGAGGGACGATGGCATTGGGCAAATTTTAGCCCAAGACATTGCCGAATTGTACTGGCCTAATTGTCAAACCCTATCGGTGCATCAATTAACGCCGGAATTAGCAGCGGCAATCACCGCAGTGGAGCGCGTCATTTTTATCGACGCCTACATCGCTGATGCCGCCTCCAATCCACCGTTACGCATCGAGAAAGTCGCAGCCACAGAACCGACGGCCGGCTTTGGGCATCGGAGTGATCCGGGGGAGCTTCTTGCTTTGACCCAAATCTTATATAACAAAACTGTTCTTGCCTGGCAGGTCTTGATTCCAGCAATTGATATCACACTAGGTGAGACCCTATCTCCCCCGACTGAACAGGCAAGGACAACAGCGTTGGCGGCGATTTGGCGGCTGGTTCAGGTTTCTTGATCAGAAAAGATAAAAATCCCCCGACTGAGAGACGGCGGCGGAGGATCGTGCAGGCGTAAGCGGTCGACAGGTCTAGCTGCCGAAAATTTGATCCTTTAAAGCCCCTAATTCAGACATTAATTCCTGTCGATTGGAGGCTTTCCAGAGATAACGCCAAATAAACCAAGCAGTGTAGCCCATACCAATCAATTGCAACATAGGGGCAAGTAAGGGGATATCGTTGATGGCATCAAGGACGGCGATCAAAATTTTGACGCTGACAATGCCCAGCACCAGGATGCCAAGGGAGATGAGGGGTTGCTTGTTGTCCTCAAAGAACTGACCAGTCAGTTCCGGAACCTTACCTAAAATATCCCACACCGGCTGTAGCCATTCTTGCCAAGCCTGGTCGGTGATTGGGGCCTGTTTTTCGGTGCTTAGGGGGCCAAGATCCGTTTTAACCCCAGGAGTTGCGATTTTTGGTTCTACATTAGATTCCATCTTCAACCAGTCCTTATCATTTCAGATTGAATGTTTACGGCCGACAGCGACTCCAAGTTGGGCACTGTTTAGCTTCTGCTCATATTATCAGACACTTTCATAAGGACGATCACCTGGGCAAAATCAAGGGACGTTTTACGGGATTTTGCCCAGCTATCAAGAGATTGGACGCCAGGTCTTGGCAAAAGTGTCTAGGATTTCATCCAAAGGAGGTGAGTTTAGTCGAGAAGTCCCTTGAAGTAGGAGTACTAAGCGAGCAGGGGATTTTTAACTTGACCCAAAAGGGTTTGCAAGGTCTCTCCTTCAATCACTTCCTTTTCCAGAATTTTTGTGGCGATCGCCTCCAACAGTTCCCGGTTTTCTTGTAAAATCGCCAGGGCATTTTCATGACCCTGTTCCACAATTTCCTTGACCTCCCGATCAATTTCCTGGGCAGTGTCATCGCTGACCATGCGGCGGGGATTAGCCATCATGCCGTCCCCCAAAAACGCATTTTGCTGCCCTTTCTCATACGCTAGGGGCCCCAAAACACGACTCATACCATAGGTCGTCACCATGCGTTCCGCCAAATCCGTCGCCCGTTGTAAATCATTGGCCGCCCCTGTGGTGATACTCCCAAAAATAATTTCCTCGGCGGCCCGTCCCCCCAACAACGTGGCAATTTGATCCCGCAATTCCGACTCATCCATCAAGAAGCGGTCCTCCGTCGGCATTTGCAGGGTGTAACCCAAAGCAGCCATGCCCCTCGGCACAATGGAAATTTTGGCAACCTTCCCCCCACCGGGCATCACGGCCCCAACAAGGGCATGACCCACTTCATGGTAGGCAACAATCTTCTTCTCTTTTTCTGAGAGAACCCGGCTTTTTTTCTCTAACCCGGCCACTACCCGTTCGATCGCCTCACGGAAGTCAGCACCTTTCACCGTGTCCTGTTGATTACGGGCCGCCAATAAGGCCGCTTCGTTAACCAAGTTGGCTAAATCCGCCCCAGCAAA
>JBEAQB010000213.1:0-3393 GCA_041164125.1 Cyanobacteriota bacterium | reverse complement strand
CCAGGTCTTAAGGTTCACCTGTATTGTTTGGGGCTAGCGGTGCAGGGGTCACCTCCCCCCACGACCAGATTCGCTAAAACCATTGTCCGTTTGCATGGCTGAAAAACCTTGAACAAAAGATGAATGCCTTTGGTGAACGGGGAAGTACTAGCTTTTATCCTTGCCAAGATCATCGTGTATTATACACTGTAGCAATTCTCCACAGCTTAAGTTTATGTCTCAGTTGATTCAATCCGTCTTAAATAGTTGTGAAAGATCTATTTTTCGGGAGTTTTTACACCAACTGCGTCAATCCGGTAAAAGATATTGGTTACGCAATGATATCCTTGTCTTTTTTACGGAGTTTTGCGCAAAACAGGAATTCATCGCAGTAACCTCTCCCGTTTCCCCTGGGGAAGCCAATTTAGGTAAGCTATTATATTTTACTCAAGAGATTATTCTAGGGGACGAACATTGTTGCCTGGTCATTCGTCCCCAAATTGCTTGTGAAGAATTCTATCGCCTGACAAGTACGCTGGAAGTTGAAAAAATTTCAGTTGAGGAGATTTTAGCGATTCGCGATCATTCGGTGCATCCCCATGACCCTCATGATGGTGGCGTTTTTTCCATTGATTTTCATCCTTTTTACCATTATTCGCCGTTAATACGAGATAGTCGGACGATTGGTAATGGGGTTCAATACCTTAATCGCTATTTGTCTAGCAAACTATTTCAAGCGCCAGACCAGTGGCTAGAGACCTTAACCGAGTTCCTCTGCTTGCATAGCTACAACAGCGTGCAATTGTTAGTTAATGAACGGATTACCAACCAGTCCCAACTAGCTTCCCAGGTCAAAAAGGCGATCGCCTTTTTAGAAAATCGCCCTCCCACCGAACTTTTTCCTGAGTTTCGTGTTGCATTACAGTCTCTGGGCTTTGAACCCGGTTGGGGTAATACGGCTGAGCGGGTACGAGACAGCTTGGCGTTGCTAGACCGCTTATTGGCAGAGCCGGATCACCAGACCTTAGACGCGTTTTTGTCGCGTATTCCGATGATATTTCGAATCGTACTGGTCTCTACCCATGGTTGGTTTGGTCAAGAGGGGGTGTTGGGTCGTCCGGATACGGGGGGACAAGTCGTTTATGTTTTAGACCAGGCAAAAAGCTTAGAACAACAATTGACTGAAGAGATTGCTTTGGCAGGGCTAGAGGGATTGAACATTATTCCCGATGTGGTAATTTTGACCCGTCTAATTCCCCAGAGTGATGGAACCCGTTGCCATGAAGCATTAGAAAAAGTTCATGAAACCAGAAATGTTTTTATTTTAAGGGTTCCGTTCCGGGAATTTAATCCCAAGTTGACCCAAAATTGGATTTCCCGCTTTGAGATTTGGCCCTATTTAGAAACTTTTGCGCTTGACGCGGAAAAAGCACTTTTAGCACATTTTAAGGGTCGTCCTGATTTGATTGTTGGTAATTATACAGATGGCAATCTAATTGCTTTTTTACTGGCGCGTAAGTTAAACGTTACCCAGTGTATCATTGCCCATGCCTTAGAAAAATCGAAATATTTACTGAGTGATTTAAACTGGCAAGAGTTAGAGAGTCAATATCATTTTTCCTTGCAGTTTACAGCGGACTTAATTGCCATGAATGCGGCTAATTTTGTTGTCAGCAGTACTTATCAAGAAATTATTGGCATGGCAGATAGCGTGGGGCAGTATGAGTCCTACAAGCACTTCACGATGCCGGATTTGTATCAGGTTGTCGATGGGATTGAATTATTTAGCCCTAAGTTTAATGTCGTGCCACCAGGGGTCAATGAAAGCAACTTTTTCCCCTATACCCGTCAAGCAGACCGTAGCGTTGGCGATCGCCAACGGTTAGATAAATTGTTGTTTACCTTGGAAGACTCACGTCAAATTTACGGGCAACTGCAAGACCCGGATAAACGTCCATTATTTTCCATGGCTCGGCTAGATCGGATTAAAAACTTAACGGGGTTAGTGGAAACATTTGGCAAAAGTGAAAAATTACAGACGCAATGCAACTTGATTTTGGTGGCCGGGAAATTGCGGCTTGAAGAATCCGACGATCCAGAAGAACGCAGCGAAATTGAGAAACTATATCGCCTCATTGACCAATATCAACTCCACGGCAAAATTCGCTGGTTAGGCGTGCGTCTTTCCAAAGCAGATACTGGGGAAGTGTACCGGGTCATCGCCGATCGCCAGGGAATATTTGTACAACCCGCCCTGTTTGAAGCCTTTGGGTTAACGATTTTAGAAGCGATGATTTCCGGTCTACCCACCTTTGCTACCCGGTTTGGGGGACCGTTGGAAATTATTCAAGATGGGCAAAACGGTTTTCTGATTAACCCCTCCCATCAGGAAGAAACTGGCGATCGCCTCTTAGCCTTTCTCGAAGACTGTCACCATCATCCAGAGCAATGGCATCAACTTTCCCAAGCTGGAATTGACCGAGTTTATAGTACCTATACCTGGAAAATCCACACGAAAAAACTGCTTTCCCTGTCACGGATTTACGGTTTTTGGCACTTTATTTGTGCCGAAGAACGGGAAGGTTTAATGCGTTATATTGAAGCCCTGTTCTATGGGGTATACCGGCCTCGAGCGCATCAATTACTGGCAGAACATCAACGTCGCTAATGCATCTGGTGGTCCTTCACTGCATTACCATACCGCCATCCACGTTCAGGGTTTGCCCGGTAATGTAGGCAGCGGCGGGATCCGTGGCGAGAAAACGAATTGTACCAGCCACTTCTTCGGGGTTACCGTAACGGGCGAGGGGAATAAATTGCAAAATCGGCTCGGCATCTAACCCTTCGGTCATATCAGTGGCGATAAAACCCGGCGCAACGGCATTAACGGTGACCCCCCGACTGGCTAGCTCCTTCGCCACGGTTTTGGTGAAGCCAATGACGCCAGCTTTTGCCGCACTGTAATTCGCTTGGCCGGGATTCCCCATCAGGCCGGCCACAGAGGTGATATTCACAATTCGCCCCCGTTTTTGCTTAAGCATAATTTTTGCCACAGCTTTAGTGCAGAGAAAGACCCCCGTGAGGTTTAAATCGATCACGGCTTGCCAATCTGCCAGTTTCATCCGCAATAGCAAGGTATCGCGGGTAATACCAGCATTGTTGACCAGCACATCGATTCGCCCAAAGGTGTCTAAGGTGGTTTTAATGAGTTGTTCCACCGCGTCTGCCTCGGCCACATTGGCCTGAACGGCGATCGCCTGGCCGCCATGGTCCCTAATTTCAGACACCACAGCATTCGCGGCGGTACTAGATGATGCATAGTTCACCACGACTTTCATTCCCGTTGCCGCCAACCCTAAGGCTGTTGCTTTGCCAATCCCCCGGGAGGCACCGGTAACGATCGCCACTTGTTCG
>JBEAQB010000212.1:0-6391 GCA_041164125.1 Cyanobacteriota bacterium | reverse complement strand
GCCGGCCCAGTTGCCATTGTTATTGTTGAATGGTTGTTCCGGAATTGCGGTGGGAATGGCCACCAGTATCCCGCCCCATAATTTAGGTGAAGTGGTGGATGGATTGATTGGCCTGATTAATCAACCGGATTTGCCTGACCAGGAATTATTTAAGCTCATCCCCGGCCCTGATTTTCCCACCGGCGGCGAAATTCTTAACAGTGACGGCATCGTGCAGGCTTACCAAACAGGACGGGGTCTGATTCCCGTGCGGGGGATGAGTCACATTGAAACCATTAAAGGCGAAAAGAAACGGAGCTTGAACCGCACGGCGATCGTGATTACGGAATTACCCTTTCAGGTTAATAAGGCTGCCTGGATCGAAAAGATTGCGAGTTTAGTTAATGACAATAAGTTAGAGGGAATTTCCGATTTAAGAGATGAGAGTGATCGCACCGGTATGCGGGTGGTGATTGAACTCAAACGAGATACAAACCCGTCAGACATTCTGGAAAAGTTGCACAAAATGACCCCTTTGCAGAGTAACTTTGGGGTAATTTTTTTAGCCCTGGTCAACAATCAGCCCGTACAAATGTCGTTGCGGCGTATTCTCGAAGAATTTTTGCAGTTCCGCGAAGCCACCCTCATGCGGCAATATGACCATGAATTAGGGGAAGCCAGTCATCGCTTGGAACTGTTAGACGGGCTATTAACTGGCTTGGATAACCTGGATACATTAATCGATATTTTACGCCTTGCTCCCGATGGCACGAGTGCTAAGGTGCAACTTCAGGAACGGTTAGGAATCACCCCCACCCAAGGGGATGCCATTTTAGGTATGCCCCTGCGGCGTATCACAGGTCTGGAGCAGGAAAAATTACAACAGGAACGCCAGGCCCTGGCTGACCGCATTCAGGCCCTCACAACCCTCCTTGGCGATCGCCACCAACGCTTAAAAGTCTTAAAAAAAGAGCTTCGTAGCTTAAAGAAAAAATTTGGGGATGATCGCCGTACTCGTATTTTGCAGGGAATGCCGCCCAACATTATCCCCATTCCCCCTGAGCCGGCCCCAGACAACAACATTGATTCCCGACCAATCGCCGCGCCCAGTCCCGCATTAAGGGTTGAGTCAGCTAGAGTTGGTCAGGGATCCTCTCCCCTATCCTCCCTCACAACAACCGCGGCAGTTCCCCCAGCGCCATCATCCCCCCCTCAGAGTCCCCAGATTCCTGATAATCTGCCGGTTCAACTCCCCTCCCCCCCACCTCCTCAAAATCCCCTGACGTTATTTACACCTCAAGTTCCCCCAGCGAATGCCTGGTTAAGTATCACCCTCAGCGGTGCCATTGCTTGGCATGAAGCAATGTTGACTGTAGACACCAATGAAGGACTGATCTCCCAACAATTTCCCCTGCAGCACCATCAAACCTTAGTCATAATCACTGAGCAAGGCAAAGCCTATGCGATCCAGGTTGAGGATATTCCCCCCTTAGCATTAGCGCGTGTTCCCTTATGGAACCTGTTGCCAAAATCAGTCCAGCGGGACGCCGACAAGATTATTTTTCAGGGATTTGTCCCCGGTGACACCAATGGAGCAGATTTGGTGTTGGTAACCAAAGACGGTCGCATTAAACGGTTGGCCTCAACGGAATTAAAGCATATCGGTAATCGCGGCCTCAGTCTGATTAAATTACGGGACGGCGATCGCCTGCAACTAGTCCACTGGTGTCAGGCGCAGCCCCCCCATCACAACCTGGTCATTGCCACTAGCAACGGGCGTTTATTACGATTTCCCGGGGACCACACCACCTTGCCCTACTCCAGCCGGAGTTCCCAAGGTCAGCCGGCTTTACGGGTACGCTCGACAGAAAAACTAGTTGGCTTATTGGCGATCCCCCCCACAGACTCTCTCCTGTTACTTACCACAGGAGGCTATGGTAAACGCCTCCCTTTAAATACGATTCGTCTAGCCAATTTTGGTGATTTAGGGACAACAGTTATTCAATTTACTGACCCCAAAGACCAGTTACTGGCTATGCGACCCGCGTCTGCTACCGCCTTAACCATCATTAGTAATCAACACAACATCCACGTCATTCAGGCGGAGCAATTCAAAGAGTGGCACAAGGATGGTCCAGGGGATTTGCTGGTTGAGTTAGCGGCGCAAGAATCCTTAGAAATAGTAAGCTAGTCAACAAGTCCACTCTGGGAGAAACGGGGATATTCCAATGTCAGCCAGTATACAAGTGTTTTAACCACTACTGCCAGCCCAGTTATCTCATCGAGCCCCATGACAACTGGGCCCTGCTGCCAACATCAATGGGGACTGCCAGACGGAACACAATCAACTAATGGCCATTTATCGCATTCAGCACCATACCGACTATCAATTTAATCAGCTAGTCTATCTGCGTCCCCACCAACTACGGTTACAACCCCGCAGTAATGGTTGGCAACGGCTGCTCGATTATCACGTCAAGATTGATCCTGTGCCGACAGAGTCTTGTCCATTAAGCGAACTGGACGGGAATGCCTGCCAAAAACTCTGGTTTACCCAACCCTGCCAACACCTAGCGATTACCGTGGCGTCACGGGTGGAAACGTTAGTTGACAATCCCTTTAATTATCTGTTGGAACCCTGGGCATTAAAAATGCCCTTTGACTATCCCCAATCCCTGGCCCTCCGCCTAAAACCCTATTTAATTCCCTATGAAGGTCGCCTTGACCCGGTGGCCCTAGAGCTGGGGCAAGAAATTGCCCACCAATGTCAGCGGCAACCCATTGCTTTTTTACAGACCCTCACCCAACGTATTTATGACCGCTTTACCTATACGGTGCGGGAAACGGGGGAACCCTGGGAGGCAGGGGTGACTTGGCGGGCAAAGCAGGGGTCCTGTCGTGATCTCACCGTATTATTTATGGAAGTCTGTCGCGCCATGGGACTAGCGGCCCGATTTGTCAGTGGTTATGAGGTGGGCGATCCAGAAACGCCCCAATGGGAACTCCATGCCTGGGCCGAGGTGTATTTACCGGGAGCGGGTTGGCGGGGTTACGATCCCACCCATGGTCTGGCCGTTGCCGATCGCCATATTGCCTTAGTGGCGAGTGCCATTCCTGCTGATTGTGCCCCTGTTGCAGGACAAGTCACCCCCCATCGCCCCTTAGCGGAAACGGCAACACCGTTGCAGTCCAGCCTAACCAGTCGGGTGACCATTGACCCAAGCCCCTACCAACGTCACCACGACCCCTAACACCATAATCTAATCTGAAGGGTCCTAACCCTCGATATCCCCCGCCATCACCGTGGCGATCGCCTTTTGGGCATTATCTTGAAATTCCCGCACGTTAACACGATTCAATAAGACGATCGAAATTCCCAAGCCCAGGGCTTGCAGGGCAAACACCAAGCCATAGGCCAACACCGGATTCGGGAACAAGGTTTTACCCAGGTTTAACACCGCGCCGCCTAAAACCGTCGCTAGCCCTCGAGAAATTGCTTGGGCTAGTCCCCAAGCGCCAATAAAAGTTCCAGCTGTTTCTGCGGCGGTTAAATCTAACATTAAACTGGTGGCGCCAGCGGTAATCATGCCCGAGGCTAAGCCAAAAAACAATAGACCGGATTTGAGTAAACTGACATTGCCTTGCAATCCGGCCAGAATTAATAAACTAAAACATAGGGCTCCCAAGCCACAGCCCACGGCCGTTGTTCGTTGTTTCCCCAGGCGAGGCACCACCAAAAAGCCCGTTGCAGCAATGCCCAAGAGGGTTCCCATACCGAAAAAGGCATTTAATTGGGTTGTTTCCGCAATGCACAGCCCAAACACTTCCCCCCCGTAGGGCTCCAACACCGCATCTTGCATGAATAAACTGATGGTGAGGAGCAAAAGAAAGCCAAAGAAAATGCCGGTTTGTCGGCTAGCGGTCAGTACCCTTAAGGCCCGACCAAAGGTAATTTCTTCCTCCCGGTTGGTTGAGCGGGAGCGGTAATGAAAACGGGAATATTTTTTTTCGACCCCCACCGTTGCCAGCCAGGCTAATCCGACAACGATCGCCGGCATAATGACAAAAACGGGATTGATCCCGGTTTGCAATTGAGCAATGTTAGCGGGTTGGCTTGGTAATAGCGCATTGCCATTGAGCAAGGCTTTACCACAAATTTCTGGCGTATCAAGCAACCGAGAACTAACAATCGCACCGATAACAATCCCCACCATCAACATTGACCAAACAATGCCCACCAATTGGGAGCGATTGTCTTCGTCGGAAACATCCACCAATAGAGCGGCAAAGGGGGTCGAACTTAAACTCAATGCCACCCCATAGGCGGCAAAAACAGTGCCTAAAACAACACTCCACAGCACCGTAGTCACCCCCCAGCCATGGGTTTGTAAACTCAGTCCTAACTGCCAAACCACCTGTAACGCCACAAAGGACAAACTCGTAAAACACAGTGCTCCCAACCAGACGTAGCCGGTGCGATGCCTCCCCCCTAGGGGCTTACTATCTGATAACTGTCCACACCAGACTTTAAACGGACTGACAAACTGATACATGGCGATCGCCGTGGCGGCCACCCACGGCAGAACCCTTAATTCGTCAATCAAGATCCGATTTAATACCCCCAACGTTAACAGGGACATAATTCCCAGTCCCATCTGAAACAGTCCCAACCGAAACATTGTCAACACCGGTAATTTCGGCGGGGCCGGCTGGGTCAGGGGATATCGGCAATTTTCAGTGTTGGCAGAGGAGGTCATGGATGGGGTTAAACGTTGAATTAAAAATCGTCAGGACTGCAATGGGCTAATTTCCCATGTTAGATGGTTGACCCCGCGAAAAAAAGCTAACTTTTTGCTGCTTAGCCGTAGACACACCGGGTAATCATCGCCGCTACACTAGTCTTACGTCAACGGTCTCCTTTTGTGTATGACCCCGCCGCTCTCCCTCTCTCGCCATAATCCCCTTAGTGTTGCGCCGATGATGGATCACACCGATCGCCATTTTCGCTATTTCATCCGGCAGTTGACCCGTCACACGCGCCTTTACACCGAAATGGTGACCACCCAGGCCATTCTCCACGGCGATCGGCATAGATTATTAGATTTCGACCCAGTGGAACATCCCCTCGCCCTACAACTAGGGGGCGACGACCCCCAGCGGCTGGCAGACTGTGCCCGCATTGGGGCAGAGTGGGGCTATGACGAAATCAACTTAAATGTCGGTTGTCCGAGCGATCGGGTGCAGAGTGGCAACTTTGGCGCCTGTTTAATGGCTCAACCCCACCTCGTTGCCGACTGCGTCGCCGCGATGCAAAATGCCGTTACTCTGCCCATCACTGTTAAACACCGCATTGGCATTGACCACCAAGACAGCTACGCACACCTCAGTCACTTTGTCAGAATTGTCGCCGATGCCGGTTGTCAACATTTCAGTATTCATGCCCGCAAAGCCTGGTTGCACGGTCTCAGCCCCAAGGAAAATCGCACCATTCCGCCCTTGCGCTATGACCAAGTTCAACAATTAAAACAAGATTTTTCCCACTTATGGATTGAAATTAATGGCGGCATTACGACCTTGGCACAAATTCAACAACACTTAACCCAGGTCGATGGCGTCATGATTGGCCGAGCAGCCTATGAAAATCCCTATCTGTTGGCCACCGTTGATCGCGATATCTACCAGCAAAGCCAGAGTATCCCCAGTCGCCAAGAGGTTATTGAGCGCCTCCTACCCTATGTGGAAAAATCCTTGGGGCAAGGGGTTCGTCTCAATCAAGTCACCCGTCACTTATTAAGTTTATTTAATGGTATAGCCGGTGCTAAAGCCTGGCGTCGGACATTAAGCGATCCACAACGATTATCATCCTCTGGGGCTGAGCTCTTACAAGCGGCGCTCCAAGCCCAGCAACACATCCCCCAGCACACCGGCTAAAAAAAGACCCCGGTCAAGGCCGAGGACATATCTAGGAGAACTCAATGTCAATGGAAGGTACCGAAACCCCAGGAAATTGCGTTTTTATTTTATCTCGCAATGAAATTCTGTTGGGTTTCCATAGCCTTACCCCCCAATAGTAAAAACGATGTTAATTTTTGTCAATATCACTTGACGCAAGGGACTCATTCCCCTTCTCCTTTTAGGCGATCAACAGTCATCACGCTGACTGGATGCTGTCCCAATAACGCTCAATCAAAATAATCGCCACAATGTCGTCTACGGGGCGGGGCGGCGTCCTGAGTCCTAGGGGCACTAAACGCCCTAAGCCTTGAGGAGGGTATAGTTGCCAATAGCGTTGCCGCGCTTCAACAGTGCTGTTGGTCTCATTAACTAAGGTCAGGGGAATCTGAGGCGGCATACAGGCCCGCAAGCGTTCTTGCCACTGTCGGGACGTGGTTTGATTGCCCATGACCAGTTG
>JBEAQB010000211.1:0-2997 GCA_041164125.1 Cyanobacteriota bacterium | reverse complement strand
GTGAACTACCCGACCCTGCCGTTGGCGAGGATGGGGCTTCCTGATTCAACGGGAATAGCATCTAACAAGACCGAAATCTTGCCAGGTTGTCTTACACTCCCTCCACAGGCAGTATCGCTGGTTCCCAACGACAATACTTGTGCTGAGCACAGCCGAAGCATCCGCAAGGCTTCATTTCTAATACATTTCGCAGCATTGACATCACGGTCATGGTGAGTCCCGCAATGTTGACATTGCCATTGACGAACATCTAACGGCAATCTATCTACTCTATTGAGACAAACATGACAAGTTTGAGAAGATGCAAAAAAACGGTCAACCTCAATATAGGTCTTCCCTTCCCACTCAGCCTTATACTTCAGCATTGTGGTGAACATCCCCCAACCCACGTCGCTAATTGCCTTAGCTAATTTGTGGTTTCGCACCATCCCTTTTATATTGAGATTCTCTACAGCAATTACTTGGTTTTCGTTGACTATCTTGCGGGATAGTTTGTGTAGAAAATCCTCACGACAACGGGCAATCTTGCTGTGAACTTTAGCCACTTGATTTTTGGCTTTAGCTCTATTCTGACTGCCTTTTTGCTTACGGGATAGCGTTTGTTGTTTGCGCTTAAGGTTGCGTTGGTGCTTGGCAAAATAACGGGGATTGTCATACTTAGACCCATCGCTAGTAATCGCAAAATGAGTCAGTCCAACATCAATACCCACCGCTTTACCTTCAGTCGACTGACTGGGAGTTTCTTTCCCATCATCGACTAACACCGAAGCATAGTATTTGCCATCAGCATTTTTAGAGACAGTCACGGTTTTGATTGTCCCTTCAAATTCTCGATGACGACGACAGTGAACTCGCCCAATCTTGCCAGGCAGTTTAAGATAATCCCCCTCAAACTTAACGTTAGCCGGATAGCTAATAGACTGCCGACCGTGTTTCGACTTGAAACCGGGTAATTGTGCCCGTTTGTCAAAGAAGTTCTTGTAAGCAGTGGAGAGATTAAGGGCAACGACCTGCAAGGACTGGGAATAGGCATCTGTCAACCAAGGGTATTCTTTTTTCAACCCCGGTAACAGACCCTGGATATATCCACGGGACAACCCTTTCCCTGTCTTTAGATAGGTTTCTTGGCATAAGTTTAGTGCAAAATTCCAATACCAACGACAGCATCCGAACGCCTTGGCGAGAGCTACTTTTTGGTCTTCGGCTGGGTAGATGCGGTACTTATACGCCTTGTACATTATCGTTGTTCAGGGTCGCTGATAACATCATAGCTGATTATTTGAGGATTCGCTATCGCTCAGTTTGTTGATTGGTTGCTATCCATCCCCTCCCTGCTAAAGCGAGGAAGGGGAATTCCGCAACATTTTGTTAAAGTCAACAAACGTCGAATCCCGTTAGCCAGGGGCGGCCAATTTGACCAAGCCTGTACGACTTCAGGCACTAATGACCCTTACTTAAACTTTGATAAGCTAAACTGAGATTAATTTTGGGCTAAATTGTTCCTGCCAGTTGCCCAAGTTCAAGATCTTTTATTTGAATGTCTAACCTTCCGGCGAGAGGATAAGCCTGCATCGTGTCATCAACCACCACCCTAAAGTCAACTCCAACTCAGTCTTCTACGAAGTCTAAACCAGGATTTTTTAAGGGAATTTTGCGCACTACAGGAACCACCCTGCTGGGCATTGGGCTACTGTCGAGCGCGGTGGTTGCCGGGACCTTGGCGGGGCTGGCACTCAGTTTTCGTAACCTGCCCGACGTACGAGGACTCCGCTCCTACGTTCCCGCTCAAACCAACTACATTTACGATGCTAAAGGTCGAGAACTTCTCAGTTTCCACGGCGAAGAACACCGCCAAGTGGTCCCCTTGGCAGAAATTTCCCCCCACCTAAAGCGGGCCGTTTTGGCGATCGAAGACAGCAATTTTTATAAACACAACGGCATCAATCCCAATAGCATTGGTCGCGCTCTCCTGGTCAATGTTAAGAGTGGCGGCGTCAGTGAGGGGGCATCAACCCTCAGTATGCAATTAATTAAGAACCTTTACCTTAGTCAAAAACGGGTTTTTACTCGTAAACTCGCTGAGGCAGTTCTAGCAGTCAGGATGGAGCAAATCTTTGACAAAGACACAATTCTCGATATGTACCTCAACTATATTTATTGGGGACATAATAACTATGGCATTCAAACAGCCGCCAATAGTTATTTTAAAAAATCAGCGTTGGACTTAACCTTGGCAGAATCAGCCCTGCTGGCGGGAATGATTCAAGCCCCCGAAGCCTATAGCCCTTTCAACAACTTTGAGGCGGCCAAAGAACGCCAAGTAGTCGTGTTAGACCGGATGGCTGCCATTGGCTGGATCACCCCCCAGGAAGCAGAAACGGCTAAACAGGAAGAGTTAAAATCAAAGTTAGGTCAACCCACCGCCTGGCAAAGTAGCAAGCTGCCCTATGTGACTGACGCTGTTATGGTGGAACTACAGCAGAGATTTGGCTCGGAGATTGTTGCCCGGGGAGGCATGCGAGTCCAAAGCACCATTGATTACGACACCCAAAAGTTAGCAGAAAATACGGTTAAATCGGCCCATAAAAACCTTAAAAATCGCTTATACACAGCGAAAGATTTACAAATTGCCCTGATTGCGGTTGAACCTGAAACCCATTTCATCAAAGCCATGGCTGGTGGAGTGGACTACGGCCAAAGTCAATTAAATCGCGCCCTCACTTCTCGGCGGCAACCGGGGTCGTCATTCAAACCCTTTGTTTACTACACTGCTTTTGCCAGCGGTAAATATACCCCCGATTCGGTTATCGAAGATAAGCCCATTCGCTTGCGCGATGGTGCCATTTTCTACTCCCCCAAGAATTACGGAGGAAACTTTGCCGGGTCAATGTCCATTAGGAGCGCCGTTGTCGCTTCCCAAAATATTCCGGCCGTATTAATCGGTAGTCGGGTGGGCATTAACAACGTTATTGAAGATTGTCGCCTGATGGGGATTAA
>JBEAQB010000210.1:0-7897 GCA_041164125.1 Cyanobacteriota bacterium | reverse complement strand
ATAGTCTCAATTGGCGAGGTAAAAATCCCATAACGAGTGGCAATAATAATCAGCGTATTTTTTGTTTGTTGTTTTTATGGTTACTTTTTTGAAGCAGTTGAAGCACTAACCATGCAAAAGGGAACGGACTACCGTAGTGCTGATTATCGAATTACCCCCGATCAAGGGGGAATCCATTTTTCTCTTTTGTCAAACCTGTAGTGAGGTTAATTTCCCAAGGGGTTTGCCAAATACCTATAGGACTTTAGACGATGACAAAGAGCGTGTCACTGTACAGTAGGCGATTGCATAGTAGGATATTGCTTGCCTGGCAATTATGGACGTAACTGGATTCGAACCAGTGACCCCATCGATGTCAACGATGTACTCTAACCAACTGAGCTATACGTCCTAGAGGATTACAAATATAACATAGCGTTCTGACAAATCACAACTGTTGCGCCCGGTAAACAATCAATGCTGGGCAAACACTTCCGCGTGGGTTTTGGTATGAGAGGCTGAGTCCAGGTTAGCACCTCGCCCCAGCAGGTTGTGCTTGTCTGGGATCGTTGACCTGTGAGAGAGTAAACAGTGCATATTCTTTGATTAACATCCCCATGACTGTTTCTCAATCCCTTGGTGTTGCTGTAATTGGGACAGGCTTCGGTAAAGCAATCCATCTGCCGGCGTTGCAGCAGGCCGCCAACACGCGACCGGTGGCAGTTTACCATCGGGATTTGACCAAAGCGAAGGCGATCGCCGACCAGCATCACGTCCTCTATGCGTTTAACAGCCTAGAAAAACTCCTGGCACAACCGGAAGTTCAGGCAGTCACCATTGCCACACCGCCGTTTTTACACGACACCATGGCTCAAGCGGCGATCGCCGCTGGCAAACACGTTTTATTGGAAAAACCGTTAACGCTAACCGTTACAGAAGCGGTGCACCTATTTCACCTAGCGCAACGCAACCAAGTTATTGTGATGCCGGATTTTGAGTTTCGTTTTGTGCCGGCCTGGCAATATTTAGCGGAATTACTCGCAGAAGGGATTCTGGGTAAATTACGGTTCATTAAAGTTGATTGGTTGGTGGCTAGTCGGGCCAACCCAGCACGGGCGTGGAATTGGTACGCTCAACGGGAACAAGGGGGCGGTGCCTTGGGGGCAGTAGGCTCCCATGCCTTTGATTATTTACATTGGCTGTTTGGCCCGGCCCAACGAGTATCAGCATTGCTGAGTTGTGCGATCGCCGAACGTCCGGATCCGTTAGCCCACAACCAGTTAAAGCCAGTAACAGCGGATGATACGGCGTTAATCAGTTTAGTGTTGGCGGACGGTACCCCCTGTCAAGTCAATATTAGTTCCGTGGCTTACGGGGGACGAGGGCACTGGCTGGAAATTTATGGCGAAAAGGGTAGTTTGGTGTTGGGCAGCGACAATTTAAAAGACTACGTCCATGGGTTTAAACTGTTTCATTGTCCGGCGGGTAAAGCGATGACGGAATTAGAGATTCCTAAACGGTTAGCCTTTCCCCAGGTATTTACGGATGGTCGTTTAGCCCCTGTCATACGGGTCATGGAACAATGGGCAACCAGTATTGACCAGGGTCAAGTCTTTGCTCCTTCGTTACGGGATGGGGTGTATTCCCAATTATTAATGGACTTGACCCATCAGTCCCACCAGCAACGGCAATGGCTGACGGTGCCGGATTTAGACCAAGTTTTAGGCTAAGCATGGCAACTCTGCCCCATCTCATTGTTATCTGTGGCCCCACCGCAACGGGGAAGTCCCAATTGGCGATCGCCCTGGCCCAACGTTTCAAGACGGTAATTTTAGGCGCCGATTCCCGCCAGATTTATCGGGAATTTGATATCGGCACGGCTAAACCCAATCACGGCGATCGTCAGTTAGTGCCCCATTATTTGGTTGACATCTGTGAGCCAACGGAAACCTTTACGGTGGCAGATTATCAACAACAGGCCCAATCATTAATTACCGCCCACCCCGGCCCGGTGCTCCTGGTGGGGGGGACAGGGTTGTACATTCAAGCCATCACCCAAGGGCTAAAAATTCCGGCGATCGCCCCCCAGCCTGAACTACGGCAACACTTCAGTGAATTGGGTCAACCCTTTTGCTATCAACTATTACAACAGCTAGATCCCATTGCCTGTCAAAAAATCCATCCCCCTGACAGCTTTCGTACCATCCGTGCCCTAGAGGTGTTTTATGTCACGGGGCAACCCATTTCGGCGTTGCAAGGGGAAAATCCGCCTGCCTATCCAATTCTACAAATTGGCCTTGCTGCCGATCCCCAGCAATTACAGACCCGCATTGAACGTCGCACCCAAGCGATGATTGACGCCGGCTTAGTGGAGGAAGTCGCGGAACTGATGCAAAAGTATGGATCGGATTTACCGTTGTTAAACACCTTGGGGTACGCCGAAATAAAGCAATACTTACAAGGTCAGATTCCTTTAACGCAAGCCATCAACCAAATTGTGATTCACACCCGCCAATTTGCCAAGCGTCAACGCACCTGGTTTCGTCGGGATAATACCATTCACTGGATCAGCGCAGAAGAAGATCCCCTGGCCCAGGCTTGGGCGTTGTTGTCCTCCCCCTAAAGTCACCGCTCAGCCGACCCCTCCCGGCAAGACGCACCAGAATCCCAACAATGGTAGGAGGAAAAACAGCACCGCTACATAGCCGATCACCCAAGTGATGTTTTGGCCACTGAGCTGGGCAAAGGTTTGAGCTAACCATAAGGGTAAACGCCGTAATCCTGGTAGGCCGTAAATTACTAAAATTCCCAAGCCATTGAATAAAACATGCACCAGAGCAATTTCCACCGCCGCCAAGGAAGCAGGAACCACGGCGATCGCCGCGAGCAGGGAGGTCAGGCAAGTGCCCAGGTTAGCCCCCAAGGTAACCGGATAAATAATCGTTAAAGGCATTAAATCCGTTGCAGCTAAGGGGACGAGTAGACTGGTCGTTACGGAGGAAGATTGGACCAAGGCGGTGATCCCCGCTCCCATGGCCAGGGGGGTCAGGGCGGCAAGCCAGGGGAGGGGGCCTGGAGCCGATGCCGACTGAGGGGGCAATAAGGTGGTCAACCAAGCGAGGGGTTTGGTACCCAGTAATCTCCGCAAAACTTGCCCAACATTCATTATGCTCACCAGCAATAGAATGGCGCCTACAGCGGTAATCGTTATCCCTGACCACGGCGGGACCAAATACTGATCTCCTAGGGCAATGAGGCGGTCTTGCGGCCAGGTAATTAAAATCGACAATAAATTGTCCTTCAGTAGGGGAGCGTGAATCCAGGGTTGTAAGGTTGCCGCTAACCCATGGGCACTGTTTTCAATGCCATGAAACCCGATCTCCAGGGGGAACAGAATCGCTAAGGCAAGCAAGTTAAAAAAGTCGTGGATCGTTGCCGCGGCAAAGGCCCGTTCAAAGTTTTCCGGTTGCCGTAAAAAGCCTAAACTGGCGATGGTATTAGTCACCGTTGTCCCTATATTCGCTCCCATCACCATCGGTACGGCGATCGCCACCGGTAAACCACTCGCCACCAAACCCACCAGAATGGTCGTGACTGCACTGGAGGACTGCACCAATGCCGTGGCCAATAAGCCCACACCTAGCCCCAGGAAAGGATTTTGGGCAAAGCTAAATAAACTCACCAGGCGATCACCTACCCACAGGGCTAAACCGCTACTGATCAAGTTGACTGACAACAGTAGGGTATACAGTAACCCCCCCAGCCCAATCCCTAACCCCAAAGACACCAATCTAGACTGGGGAGGGGGAACGTCGGGGGGAGGGGAGAGAACGGTCATATACCAGTAAGCTGTCGGGGATGCAGATTATCCTTGAACTGGGACAGTGGGGGTCGTCAGGGCCGGGAATTGACGTCGGGCACTGTGCCAAACCCCTTGGAGGACTTCCCGTCGTTGATTCTGAGCAAAGGTCTGTTTAATCATCTGGGCTAGTTGTTGCCAATCCCAATGATTAACACTGAAGTCCAAAGGCTGATTTTCCAGAAATGCGACCAAACTTAAGCCCGCAATCCGCGTTAAATAGGCTGCACTCACCCCTTGGATAGCACCACCGGCTAAATAGGTTAAAGGTTGGCTTTTTAAGAGGGCGGCGAGGGCCTGGGTGGAAAGCTCCACGAGTCCCAATTTAATTAATACCTCCCCCATCTGAGTGGCAACGGTTTTGGCTTGGGACAGACTAATTTTTTGCCCATAGAGCTGACTTAAATCAAATACCAATTGGCCATTAATGGCGATCGCCGCTAGCAAATCTAAATTGGCCACGGGATTAACCAATGCGGTACCAGCGGTCAACCATTGGGCCGTTTCAATCAGAGGCATCGCCAGGGCCCGACGATTGGCTTGCCACCGCTGGCGGGCTTGTTGCTGCAGCGCCTGAACATGGCGCCAGTGAACGGCGAGTTGTCTAGCCTGGCCGGCAGATGGGTCTAATGAGTCAAATTGGCTGAGCAGGCTGCCTAGTTGGGGCGCAGGTGTCTCTTGATCCTGTTCAATCTGCCCATCGGCTAAATGGCGACGGATTTGAATCGGTTGGGGAGCAGCGCTAATGGCCTGGACGGGGCGATTCGGTTGCAGGACGGCAATTTGCGATTGCAGCTGCGCTAAAATTGCCTGGCGATCGCCGTCGGCGTAAAGATCCTGTTTATTAAAAATTAATTGCCAATGATGATGCTGTTGGTGCAGAAATTCCAATAGTTGCCATTGGGTCGCTGTTAAATCCCCCGTTGTTAACACCCAAACAAAATGGGCCGGGGCGATTAACGTTTCCAGTTCAGGAATGGGGGTTTCAGCCGGAATCGCCTGCCAATTGAGGGGGCGGGTTTCGCCAGAGTCTGCCACTGTTGCTTGGGTCGGCAGTAAAGCCAGCAAGGAACTTTTCCCTGTGCGGGTTCCCCCTAGAATGACGCCGTTGAATGCCTGGGGGGGAAAATGGACTGTTGCAAGGGGCATTAACTGATCTTTTAAATCCCTGAGGTCAAGGTTAGGGGTCTGGTTTTGCAGATCGGTGAAAGACTGATTAACTCGGGCGATCGCCGTTTGTAATGTTTCAGGTGTCAGGGGAGTCAGTTTTTCAGGCAGTGTGCCCCGCGGCGATCGTCTGAGACGCCAGATAATTAACCCGACTCCAGAGAGTCCCCACAACACGAATTGATTAATTCCGTCCCACTCTCCGCTCCAATACTCCCAGCCCCCAAGTAAGGCACAAACGCCCAAGCCACCGATGATGATAGGTTTTTTGTAAAAAATCTGCATCGTCATGATCGTCTTTCCCACCCACTGTGATGAATTAGCCCAGGCTAACCGCTTGAATTGCTCAATCAATCCTATGCTACTAGACAGTTGACTCAGAAAATACGGAACATTAGCGGGAAACCTGTCTCTATCATTGGAGTGGAGATCAGCATTCACTTTCAATGAGGCTGGAAGCCGAGTCCTTTGCGTTTCAGGTCAGCTTGTTAAGCAAAATTGATCAAATAATATCGCTTGAACATCAGCCTGGCGAGTCTGGTAGTAATAACTTTTGACTGTTCCTGTCGCTGTTTCCAACACGCTAAAAACCGTGATCTCATTACTGGCAATATAGGGCAAGGGGCGGCCGTCATCAGCCAATAAAGGGGCGATTATCGGCACAATTGGCTCTAACCCATTGGGATTGCCTAACGGGCAATCATTTTCAACATCCACAAACGCAGGCAATTTGCGCGGGTTATCCCCGATATGGGCCCCATAACTATTCCCGACATTAGATGTTTCTAGGTAATGCATCCCCCCAGGACTTTGGAAACGATTCCACAAATGGGAATGACCACAGATCACTAATTGAACACCCGCTGTCTCCAACAACGGGAGCAAGTGCTTAATAATATAATTGTCTTCTTTTGGGTAATGGTAGCGACGGTGGCGGATTGACCCATCGGGGGCATAGTCTTCGTCGGCCCGGGGATCGGTATAGGGAGGGATTACGTTCCTCCCTAGGCTGTGGGGAGGATGGTGGAACATGACGATTTTGTATTTTGCCTGTTGAAATTCAAGGCCTGCCAGTTCTGTTTGTAACCATTGGTATTGCTGACTGTCGGGGGTAATGGGTTCAAAAATAAATTGCCCATAGCCCCACATTTCCGGTTGGGTTAACTGTCCCTCGCTTTCTTGGTAACGCCCCGCAGTTTGGGGATTGTCTTCCGGCGATCGCCACACATTGGTCACCATCAAGGCAATGAGACGAATATTGCCAAAGGTAACCGCATAGTATTGCTGTTGGGGGGCCGGGGTTGGGGGTAGGCTGAAAATGTTTTGGTAGGCTTGGTAATTGAAGGAATGATCAGTAATCCACTGTTGGGCAAAGTCGGTGCCCAACGCCTCAATTGGTCTGGTGTGATCAGGCGTTTCTGGTGGGCTTAAATAGCGTGCTTCTGCAACAACTCGGGGGTGGGGATTTTTAAACTGCAAATGCAGCGGCTCGCTGTCGGAGTGTCTGCCCATGACTTCATGGTTGCCAATGCAGGGAAAAAGGGGGGTATTTTGTAAAATGGGCGCCCCTTGGTAAATTCTGCCCCCCAGTTGTACCGACGCTTTGCCCTGAAGTACCGGAAAAAATGACCGCCCCCGGCGATCGTCAAACCACTCTGAAGCACGATCAGGCACGTTGACCAAATCGCCAGCATGGAAAACCGCATCAAATTTGCCGTAAATCGCCGCTGCCTGTTGAATATTGGCCGCTACCATCGGCATTAATTGGTGATCGGAGGTTAATAAAATGTTTAACGGTTGCCCTGCGGGAGGACTGGCTTGCAGGGTGAACAGATCGCTCTGCTGAATCTGTTCCCCGTCTTGACTAACCACGCGATAAGGTAAAGTATGACCCGCTTGGAGTTCTGTCACGTTTACTGCATGGCGCCAAACAGGACGGGAGGTTAATTGGGTATAGGTTTGCACTGTGTAGGAAAATTCGTCTTCCCTCAAGTCCAGACGTTGAGATCCGGCCTTAATCTTTGTCTTCACGGGGTGTCCCAATTCCAACCAATGGGCCGTGCCCTCAAATTCTGTAAACCAAACGACGGTGACAGATACAGGGGTGGGATTTTGCAGAAATGGTTCGCTTAACATAGTCACTCTTTACCCCAAAAACGAAAGACAACCCATGGGGGATCGGCATTTTCAGGTGAGAATTGTTGGCTAGGGGGCATCCTGCCATGCCGGTGTCAGGGTGACGAAATCAAATAGAGGCGCTTGGGGATGACAGGTGACACAGGTTTTTGTGGTTATTTCCGCCGGTAAAGGCACCTTGGGATGGAGGGCTTTGAAGTAACGGGATTTTTCGGTATAGATCGGGACAGGGGTGTTGGGGGGTAATGGGCGGGAAAAGGTGCTGACATAATCCCAAATTAATAACTGGGTAAACCGATTAATATTCGGGATACTGACGCCATAGTGTTCATCGGGACGGCGGAGGATTGTTTGCCAAGATTCCAAGGGCAACACCTCGGGCGGCACAGCCAGGTGACACCCGGTACAACTTTCGATGTAAGACTCAAACCCGGGAATATAGCGGGTGGGAATGGGGTCAACGGAACGAGGATTTTCGGGAATCACGGGGCCCAGACTTTTTTTAATCGCGCTCGTCGGAATATTTTGGGCGATCGCCGGTTGGGCAGAAAAGGAACTTGGCGACAACGCTCCGGCGATAGTTCCGCCACTGACTAGTGATAGAAAGCCCAGAAATACGGCGACAAGCCCTAACTTCCAAATACGCATAGATTATTTCCGATTAATTTTTAGCGGTCTTAGACAGCGCCCCCGAATAAATTAAACCTTTTTGGGCATCAATGGTCAGAATTGCTCCATCCCGGATCTGTTGAGTTG
>JBEAQB010000209.1:0-5746 GCA_041164125.1 Cyanobacteriota bacterium | reverse complement strand
CATCTTCTTCCAAACTGGCGATAAAGACAGGCACCCCGTATCGCTCTACCAACCGCGACGCCACAATCCCAATTACCCCATGGTGCCAGCCCGCTTGCAGGGGGGTTAATACCCAGTCATTACGCCAATCCAAGGGAGTCTCTTCCACCAGGGCGATCGCCGCCTGTTCAATCTGAGCGCATAATTCCTGGCGTTGCTGGTTGGTTTGTTCACAAATAATCGCCTGGGCCAAGGCAATGTTGGGGTCATCTGTGGTCAAGAGTTCGATCACCACCTGGGGATCGCCAATGCGACCAATGGCATTAATGCGGGGCCCCAGTTTAAAGCCAATATCATCGGGTTTGAGGGACTTTTGTTGATCATCAATGCCCGCCACCTGCATCAACGCTTGAATCCCTGGCAATTGGGACAACGGTAGACGTTTTAAGCCCCGCCGCAACCAACGGCGATTAACCCCCACGAGGGGCGCTAAATCGGCGATCGTTCCCAGGGTGAAGAGTTCTAAGAGGGGTTCAGTGAGGCCGGCAAGCTTCTGACACCGTTGAGCCGTAGTAATGGCCAAAACATAGGCTACCCCCACGCCGGCAAGGCCCGCATAGGGAGAGTCGGGCGGAATTAACTTGGGATTCAAAATGGCATCGGCCGGCGGCAACACCGCTGGTAGATCGTGGTGGTCAGTAATGATCACCGTTATCCCCAATTCCTTCGCCAAGGCGATCGCCTCGTAAGCCGCAATGCCATTGTCCACCGTCAGGATCAGTCCGACCCCTTCTTGGGCAAACTCCCGCACAATTCGTCGGTTGATACCATAACCATCGGTCATGCGACTTGGGATGGCATAGTCTACCGTTCCGCCTAAATGGCGAATCGCTCGCAACAATAAGGCTGTGCTGGTCATGCCATCGGCGTCATAATCCCCACAGATGGCAATTTTGGTCTGGGCGGCGATCGCCTGGGACAGCAGATCAACACTGTTAGAGAGATCAGGGAAAACCGCCAGGGGAGATGGTAGGGTTTGCTGTTCCGGTTGACAAAAGATCGTGACAGCTGCCTCTGTCTCAATACCCCGGTTACGAATTACTTGCTGCAATAGTGGCCCAAGTGTTATTTGCCCCCCAGCGATGTTTGGCGCTGCAGCAGTTTTTTTTGCTAGAAATTGCCAACGTTGGTGAGGAAGCATTGAAGAAGCCAAAAATATGATCCCAGGGCTAATAGGAGGAACGTTAGACCTAGTCAATCAAATTGTTGATACTGTTAGCTAATCCAAACGCGCCCCCTCCTAAGAGTGCGCCAATGGGACTAAAGATGGTTCTGAGGGTATCAGTGGTTGCCGTCAGCCCGTTGGTATTGACTAAAACAACATCATTATTCCGTAGGGTGGGATTTCGATCTGAGCTAATACTTAAGCCAAAATCAGGCTCGATTTCCATTTTGGTGACGGTGCCATCGGGATTTAAACGGATTAAACTCACCCTGGCGGTGTTGGCCCGAATCGGGTCAAAGGATCCTGCCGCCAAAATAGCTTGATTGAGGGTCGTGTTCGGCGGCAATTGCTTGGCGCCAGCCCCGCGAACTTCGCCGACAACATTCACCGTAATGGTCCGGGGGGAAAAGTTGGCCGTCGCCACCGCTTCAAACTCTTCAGGGGATAGTTTTTCGGCTTGGGGAACGGTGATCACGTCCCCATTCTTAAGGATGACGTCCTTATCAAGGTTTCCTTCATCCAACAATTCCCAAAGATTGACGATAATCACCTCAAAGTCACCATTGCGATTTTCCCGACGGACTTCAACATTCCGGATATCGGCTTGGGCTTTAATCCCCCCAGCTTCTTGAATGGCCTCGGTTAAACGCATGGGTTGGGTATCAGCAACATTTAATGTACTTCTAGTATTGTTGGCATTAGCGCCCCCCACCTGCGCTAGGTTTGTTGCGCGAACGCCGGGGGACAGTTTGTAGGAGCCAGGACGGAAGATTTCGCCAATCACGGCCACGTTGATTTCTTGCTCAAAGCGGATGCCAAAATTCGCATCGGCTAACTGACGCACTTCCCTGGGATCGGTGGATGCTTTACTGGGAACAATGACCACATCCCCATCACGGAGTACAATGTTTTGACGCCGATCGCCACGTTGTAGTAATTCCCAAAGATTGACACGAAACGTCTCTTCGATCTCACCGTTTTGACGACGAATTTGTATTTGGCTAATGTCAGCAACAGGGGTTAAGCCCCCCGCTCCCTGGATGACTTGGGTTAAATTAGGAAACTTTTGACCGTTTTCAATGGGTAAGGTGTAGGCCCCAGGGGTATTGACCTCGCCCGAGAGGGTGATATTGAGGGGGCGTGCGGCACTCAAAATAACGGTGATAATCGGACGCTTGAGATATTTTGAGTATTTTTCCAATAACAAGGTATTAACTTGAGGAATGGTTTTGCCGTTGACATTGACCATGCCAATCAGGGGAAACCCAACCATCCCATCTACCAAAACTTGATACTCCCCAGAGAGTTCCTCAACTTGCAACGCATTCATCTGGAGGCGATCGCCAGGACCGAGGGTATATTCTGTATCACTAGGCAGAATGGCAGCAGGACGCGGGGGGATGAGTGCCGTCGGCTCCGAAGGATTGGTTTGGGCAACGGCCGCGAACGGCATAATGCCCAGGTAGCTGAGAATGAGTCCTAACGCAGTGCTAGTCAATCGTAAGGGCAAGGGTTTGGGCGCAATCATGGGGCGAAGAGTCAACATACAATACGTCTTAACGCAGGACAGGTAATAGTGGGGCGCGCTCCTCTACTCAAGGGAGGCAGACATGCCTTATGGGAAAAACTGCTATCCATCCCAAGGAGACGCGGAGCCAGCAATCTGATGATAGGGCGTTCAACGAGTCGAGGCACCCCCTCATTCCGGCGGGAAAAAATCGTTTTCTTGGGACACAATGCCTTGCGCGTAATTTCCGCTGAGGGAAAAGTTGTCGGGGTTATCTTATCATAGTCAAGGTTAGACTCGCGTTAACCAGAAGGAGCAGTTCCTCCCTCGACTTGGTTGCTTCACCTATGGCACGTAAACAAAAATTTCCCCACTTACTCGGTTCAAAATGGACGGCCCAACAAACCACCTGGGGCTGGCGGCATTTTCAGGTAGTCAATCGGCGTCAAAAGGGGGACTGGGTTTTTGCCGAAATGGTGGCCAGCTGTGATGCGTCAGTCCGCTTTTGGCTCAATGCGCAACAACTCAAAGATCGGACTCTGTGGCTAGCCGGTTGGCAGCCCATCGGCAATTGAACAATTCTCCCCAATCATCCGTTAAGGTTAGAAGGGGAAGGGGTTAGCGTTATTCGTTATATGCAAACAACTAGCGACATTTTAATCATCGGCGGTGGCATTATTGGTTTGGCGATCGCCGTTGATCTGAAATTAAAACAACGGGCTTTGCAGGTGACTGTGCTGAGTCGGGATTTTCAACAAGCTGCCAGCCATGCAGCAGCGGGGATGTTAGCCCCCCACGCGGAACAAATTCCCCCAGGCCCCCTGTTGGAACTTTGTTTATCATCCCGTTGGCGTTACCCAGACTGGGTGGGCAAATTAGAGCAATTAACGGGGATGGAAACGGGCTACAACCCCTGTGGTATTTTATCGCCGGTTTTTGAGACCTCTCATCCTGGCGCGTCAGTTAACACCCAATCTGACTGGTTAGATGCCGACCGGATCGCCGACTATCAACCAGGGCTCGGCCCAGACGTGGTGGGGGGATGGTGGCATCCCGACGATGGGCAAGTCGATAATCGTAAATTAGTGAGTGCCCTCCGGCAAGCGGCTCAATCCCTGGGGGTTCACATCCATGAAGGCGTAGCAGTCCAGGCGATCGCCCGGCGTCAGGGGCAGGTTACACAACTGCTAACCAGCCAAGGACAGTACCAGGCCAAAACATACGTGTTGGCCAGTGGTTCCTGGGCAAAAGAATTGCTCCCCCTACCAGTCCGGCCAATTAAAGGGCAAATGCTGGCCCTACGGATGCCTGAAGGGAAGCACCAACCCTATCCCCTCCAACGGGTTTTATTTGGCCCCGATACCTACTTGGTGCCCCGCCGCGATGGTCGTTTAATCGTTGGGGCAACGGTGGAACAAGTTGATTGGCAACCCCATAACACCCCTGCAGGGATTCAAACACTCTTAAGTCGTGCAATGCGTCTCTTTCCCGCTCTGCAGGAGTGGGCGATCGAAGATCTATGGTGGGGGTTTCGACCAGGCACCCCCGACGAACTCCCCTACTTGGGTTATGGCGATTGTGCTAACCTCATTCTGGCGACAGGGCATTACCGCAACGGCATTTTGCTAGCGCCCATTACTGCCGAACTCATCAGCAATCTCATCCTTGATGGCACAACGCCGCCCCTACTATCGGCGTTCCACCGTGATCGGCAGATCAGATCTCGACAAGACCGCTACCTAGCCCCGGCCCAAGCTCCCTTCTCCCCTCCTTCTCCCATGACTGCTATTTTTTCTGCTCCACAAAATACCGTTTTACCCCCCGCTACCGTTGATCACCCCTTAACAGGTAATAACGATGCGTTAGAAATTGCGGGTCGTCGCTTTCAGTCCCGTCTGATGACAGGGACAGGTAAATATCCCAATTTGGAGATCATGCAACAGAGTGTGGCCAGCAGTCAGTGTGAAATTGTTACTGTTGCGGTACGACGGGTTCAAACCAATGCTCCCGGCCATGAGGGTCTTGCAGAAGCCATCGATTGGTCAAAAATCTGGATGCTTCCCAACACGGCTGGTTGTCAAACTGCAGATGAGGCCATTCGCGTGGCTCGCCTAGGACGGGAAATGGCTAAATTGTTAGGACAAGAAGATAATCATTTCATTAAGTTGGAAGTGATTCCTGACGCGAAATATTTGTTGCCTGACCCTATCGGCACTCTCCAAGCCGCAGAGACATTGGTTAAAGAAGGGTTTGCTGTCTTGCCCTATATCAATGCTGATCCCTTGTTGGCTAAACGGTTAGAAGAAGTCGGGTGTGCTACCGTGATGCCCTTGGGATCCCCCATTGGCTCTGGTCAGGGGATTCGGAATGCCGCTAATATTGCCATCATTATTGAAAACGCTCAGATTCCTGTTGTGGTAGATGCGGGGATTGGAACCCCTAGTGAAGCGGCCCTGGCAATGGAAATGGGGGCCGATGCGGTGCTGATTAATTCGGCGATCGCCTTAGCGAATGATCCCGTCGCCATGGCCTTAGCGATGGGAATGGCCACCAAAGCAGGACGCCTATCTTACTTGTCGGGTCGAATGCCCATTAAAACCAACGCCAGCGCCAGTTCCCCGTTAACGGGGAGGGTCAGTGACTGATGCCGACCAGGATGGTAAGAATCAACTTAATTGCTGTTGATAGCGAATTATGAAAAGACAATGAAATAAAGATGATTAAATCATGAAAGAAATGGTGTATTTTACTTTCTAAATAATGGATTAACAATGCCGTTTTAAGGGTAACCATGATAGATTTTGATTAACTTAAAATCAGGATCCATTAC
Organism: Cyanobacteriota bacterium; assembly: GCA_041164125.1. Taxonomy (GTDB): domain Bacteria; phylum Cyanobacteriota; class Cyanobacteriia; order Cyanobacteriales; family Microcystaceae; genus Synechocystis. The sequence continues at coordinate 205 of JBEAQB010000209.1, read as the reverse complement.
CTAACCTATGTTGACAGCATTGACCGCGGGGCTGTTGCTCATCACCATTTCTGAATTGGGAGATAAGACCTTTTTTATCGGCATGATTTTGGCGATGCGCTACCCTCGCCGTTGGGTTTTAGCCGGTGTCGTTGCGGCTTTAGCAACCATGACAGTTCTGTCGGTTGCCATCGGTCAAATCTTGAGTTTCTTGCCTAAGATTTAT
>JBEAQB010000208.1:0-3336 GCA_041164125.1 Cyanobacteriota bacterium | reverse complement strand
CAGAAAAATGCCCAAGGGATTGGCATAGGGCTGAAGCAGGGGAACTGTTTGTAAAAACTCCCCAAGGCGCCGGGCTACCGTTGCCCCCCCGACTGCCCCACTTAAAATCCCAATCAGTGTGATGCCAATTTGGACCGCCGACAAAAAGTCATTGGGAGAATTTGCCAGTCTGAGAGCCAGCTTTGCCTTGCGACTGCCACGTTTAGCAAGCTGCTCTAACCGAATTTTACGGGCTGAAACAATGGCAATTTCTGAGCCAGAAAAGACCCCGTTTGCTACCACTAAAACGAAGATGAGAAAAAGTTCCAGCGCAACAGGAGAAGAAGACATTCAGTTTCTAAGAAATAGTGACAAAATAAAAATCATTAAAGCGAATGAGGGGGCAGAGTCATTTAAGACCAGAGCGAGGGGGGCCCTTGTTGAGTCGCTCAAAAAAGAAAGCACCCCCACCCATCGCACCATGGGTCTGAAATCTTACCTTGCTAAAGGGCTCAAGGATCTGTCTATTTAGATTAGATATTAACATCGCGAAAACCCAAGAGATTCAATCCCCTTGGGGAAAGCGCTCCCAGAGATCGCTCTGTTGGCGTAAACTCTGATGGTTGCCTTGACCAAGAATCAAGTGATCCAGTAAAGGAATCTGTAACAATTGAGCGGCTTTGAGCAACAACTCAGTCAGTTGAATATCGGCTGCACTCGGCTCAAGACCGCCTGAGGGGTGATTATGGGCGATGATCAGCCGGGTGGCCCCTTGCTTAATTACTTCTCGAAAAATTTCCCGGGGATGGATCAGGGTTTCTGTTGCTGTCCCAATGGTAATGACTTTAGTGGCTAATAACCGGTTCTTAACATCTAGCATGACAATGGCAAAATGCTCTTGGGCTTGCCACATTAAATCGTGACTGAGGGCGATCGCCGCTGAGTCGGGACTATCGATAACCATTTTTTCAAGGGGACGACTTTGGAAAACTCGTTTACCCAGTTCCACTGCCGCCAGAATAGTGGTGGCCTTAGCGGGACCAATGCCGGGAAAGACGATCAATTCTTGGGGATGAATATTGCGTAAAACATCCATCGGATCGCAGTGATTTTGCCCCAGTTGTTGCAGGATATATTGCCCCAGTCCCACGGCGGATAGCTTCCCTTTACCCTGACCCGTGGCTAACAAGATGGCAATTAATTCCGCATTGCCTAGGTGTTTAGCCCCATATTTCAGTAAACGTTCCCTGGGGCGTTCATCTTCAGGTAAATCAGCAATCCGGAGGTTATACATGGCGATCGCCTAGGGGTGGTCTACGATTTGGCCCTCATGCACCACAGCCTCAGCACAGTGGGGACAGACCTCAACCGCTTGAGCCAGGGGATGACCACAACCGGGACAAAGAACGTGGGATCCAACTACCAAGCCATTTTGTACTGCAACTCGCTCGTCAAAGACAAAACATTCTCCCTGCCAAAGACTATTTTCTGGAGAAATTGTTTCAAGGTAATGTAAAATCCCCCCCTTGAGGTGATAAACCTCGGTAAATCCCTGTTGGCGGAGATAGGCGGTGGCTTTTTCACAACGAATGCCCCCGGTACAAAACATAGCCACCTTTGGGGTTTTCTGCGGATCTAATTGTTGCTGAACGTAGGCGGGAAAAGCACGAAAATGTTGCGTGTGGGGATTAATTGCCCCTTGAAAGGTGCCGATCGCCACTTCGTATTCGTTACGGGTATCAATTACCGTCACATGGGGATCTTGGATTAATTGATTCCACTGTTGAGGATCCACATAGGTGCCGACCGGATCAGTCGGATTAAGCGCCGGTAACCCCAGGGTGACAATTTCCGGCTTGATTTTCACTTTCAGCCGTTGAAAAGGAATGGTTTCCACCCCAGCATCCCTCCGGGTCAACTGCTCAATCCCTAAATCTTGCTGAATTTTGGTTACCACCGCCTCCACTGCCTCTGTCTGTCCGGCGATCGTGGCATTAACCCCTTCCGTTGCCAAGAGGATAGTGCCCTTAACCCGCTGCGCTTGGCAAACGGCTAACCAGTCTTCTTGTTTCTGGAGCAAGTCATCAACGGCAATAAAACGGTAAAAGGTGGTTACCTGGTTAGCCATGGTTCAACAAAAAAATCTTGCTTGTTGTCAACATCTATGGCTATAATAACTGAAGTCTGGAATTTCTAGACGATTGTCAACAGTTCCTAACGGGGATTTAGCTCAGTTGGTAGAGCGCCTGCTTTGCAAGCAGGATGTCAGCGGTTCAAGTCCGCTAATCTCCATTCTTAAAAATTGCTCCCTAGTCTTCCCTAACTTGTCTGGCACCGTGTCATGCAACTGCACTGATTCGGGTCTTGTTTAAGTGCCAATTCAATGTTAGAAACATAAAACTATGGGAGCACACGGTTGTTTTTATCTGAGATCCTTACCTTAAGCAATTATGGGCGACTTTTTCGAGAATGTTCTTCGCTATCCCCGGTACCTAATCAGTTTTAGTTTGGGGATCTTTTTTTCCCTATTTAGTTGGCTACAGCCCTTACTGAAAAACCGCATCGGGGCGATCGCCTTGATTGGTGTCTTGATTAGTGGTTTTCTGTTTCTCTATTTCACCCTGCGAGCCATGTTAGGATTATCGACAGTGTGAAGTCAGCGCATCAGACCTCCCTATCCGGTACCGTCGGACTTTACCAGTAAATTTGTCGTCAGCGAGGCTAAGACAATGGCAACCAGTCGTCGGGTTTCAAGGGTATCGTCATTAATCAAGCGGGAAGTCAGTCAGATGTTACTCAGTGAGATTAAAGATGACCGCGTTGGGGCCGGGATGGTCAGTGTTACCAACGTAGAAGTCTCAGGCGATCTACAACACGCCAAAATCTTTGTCAGTATTTACGGTACATCGGCAGCCAAAGCGGAAACCATGGCAGGGCTTCATTCCTCTGCCCCCTTTGTCCGTCGAGCGTTAGGGCAACGGATCAGTCTGCGCCGCACCCCAGAAGTTTTATTTTTAGAGGATCGATCCCTAGAGCAGGGCGATAGAATGTTAGCCCTGCTAAATAACTTACCCCACCTGGGGCAAAACGCTGATAACGGAGTCGATCGCGACTCGTCACGTCAGCAAATCGATAGCAAAACCGAGGTCAGTGGGTGAATGACCCCCCACTAGATCCCCGCATGGCCCAACGCTAGGCCCGTTGCTAACATCCCAAAGACTAAAAAGGGTTGAGCACTGGCTTGATATTTAACGTCGTTTTCTAGGGGATTTCTCAGGAAGTACATATCCTGAAAGGTTATTTGGGGAATGAGCAATAGTAAGACAATGGTTGCGTATAACTGTTGGTGAACATACA
>JBEAQB010000207.1:0-5691 GCA_041164125.1 Cyanobacteriota bacterium | reverse complement strand
ATATTCTAATCAGCCCATCACGAGGTTTAGAAGGATTTTCAGTATGAGTGCTACCCCTCAGGTTTCCGATGCAAGTTTTAAAGAGGATGTTTTAGACAGCGAGTTACCCGTACTTGTGGATTTTTGGGCCCCATGGTGTGGCCCGTGTCGCATGGTAGCTCCCGTTGTGGATGAAATTGCCCAACAATACATCGGCAGGCTTAAAGTCGTTAAACTGAATACCGACGAAAACCCCAACACTGCGAGCCAGTATGGTATCCGCAGTATTCCTACCCTGATGATCTTTAAGGGTGGACAACGGGTTGATATGGTAGTCGGTGCTGTGCCCAAAACCACCTTGGCCAGTACCTTGGAAAAATACTTGTAGGCTTTTACTCGCTGATCCTGCTATTTTTCTAAGGGACTTTTGTTGTTAGAACCGCTTAACCCCCTATGTCGCCGGTAGTTCCACGCTCTAATCTCTGATTCGGGGTGGAACTGCCACTAGCGACCTTGCCTAAGAGGGTCAAAACCGTTGATTGATGGAAAAAACACTGTGCCAAAACGTTACTGGTTGCTTTTGTGGGGATGTCAGCTGGGCTTGATGGGGCCGGCGTCTCCCGCTCTCGGCCAAGCAATTTTGCCCTATAGTCCCAACCTAGACCAACAAAAGATCGAGGAACAAGGCATTGCCCTCACGGAAGACGTCGTGCAATTGGTTCGATTTCAGCAATACGATCTGGCTTTTTCCCGGGCTAAACTGGCGACCCAATTGGCGCCGGAACGGTTTCAAACCTGGTTTATTTTAGGTACCCTCTATCTGCAACAAGATGCGTTAGATCCGGGGGTAGAAGTACTGCAAAAGGCCGAAGCCATGGCCCCAGAAGAGGTGGGCATTAAGTTCACCCTGGGGAATGCTTATTTTCAACAGGGCAATTACCAAGAGGCGGTGGATGTGCTGCAAGCGGGACTGCAACAGCGTCCTGAGGTTCCAGCGGCGTTATTTGATTTGGGCAATGCCTATTTTAAGCTTAGTCAATATCCCCAGGCAATTGATGCCTATGAGCGAGCCTTGGCAGCCGAGACAGCGTTTTGGCCAGCGTTGAACAATATTGGTTTGATTGAATACGAACAGGGTAATGTTGAGAGTGCCCTCAAACGTTGGCAAAGTGTGGTAGAGATGGACGAGGAACAGGCGGAACCCCAATTGGCGATCGCCGTTGCACTGTATAAACAGGGTCAAACTGAAGCCGGCCTTGCAAAAGCCCAAGCCGCCTTAGAACTCGATAGTCGTTATGCCGAGTTGGCGTTTCTGATCAAGAATCTTTGGGGAGAAACCCTAATTGAGGACACTCGGGCGTTATTTGCAACCCCGACGATTGCGGCGTTGCTCAAAACCCTGCCTCCCCCCAGTGATGACCTGTAAGGGTAGGGGGACATGGTTGTTGCCTGTGTTGACTGAGATTACCCCGTTTTAATGGACCAATGCTGAACAGCGATCGCCTGATTGTGCCCCTGGATGTCCCCGATCTCCCCACGGCGATCGCCTTGGTGGAACAGTTACCGATGGTCAGTTTCTGGAAAGTGGGACTGGAATTGTTCGTCAGTGCCGGGCCAACCATTGTGGACGAACTCAAACAACGCCAGAAAAAAGTTTTCCTCGACCTCAAATTCCACGATATTCCCAACACCGTTTTGGGCGCCTGTCGTTCTGCTAGTCAGTATGGGGTCGATCTGTTGACCCTCCATAGCACCGCTGGGCGCAACGCCTTAACCATGGCGGCCCAGGCAATGCAAGCGCTAGATAAGCCGCCCCAATTGTTGGCGATTACCTTACTCACCAGCATCAGCAGCCGTGAATTGGCGTTTGATCTACACCTGCCCTTGGAATTACCAGAGTATGTCTTGAAAATGGCCTTACTCGCCCAAGAATGCGGCCTCAATGGTGCCGTATGTTCTCCCTTAGAAGCGGCCCAACTCCGCCAAGGGTGTGGCACTGACTTTCTACTGGTCTGTCCCGGGGTCCGTCCCACCTGGGCTAGCCTAGGAGACCAACAGCGGGTGATGACCCCCCGACAGGCGATCGCAGCTGGGGCCGACTACTTAGTGATAGGGCGGCCGCTCACGGCGGCCCCCAATCCTGCCCTTGCCTGGGAAAAACTCTGCCAAGAACTTGATGATGTTTAGGCGCTGCTTACTGGCGATCGCCTTCCTGGGGATAATGGAGGCATTTTCCCCTACCTTACCCCTTAACGCGGCTGAGTCTAGGGGCTGTTTCCATCCCCTGACCACCCTCATGCCGCCCTTACTGGCCGATCTTCCCAGTTATACCAATCGGGTCATCCAACGGACTCGGGTGACACCCCGCCAGACGCCTCTGGAGCGATATATCTTGTCTGCGGGGAATGTGGACTTTAACCCCTTACCCTATCCCCAACCGCAATGGCAATCCACCGTTAAAGACACCACCCACCAGGTGTTTTTTACCACCCTAGAGCGGGAATATACCGAACAACGAGTGATTGAGCGGCAAAACTTTTATTGGGCCTTTTTGGTGGAAACCCAGCAGGGGTGGCAGTTAGCAGTGCTTTATCAACAATTGGGCAGTGAGTCCCCCCATCGTTCCCCCTCTCCCCGCCGGGATGTCAGTACAGCCAGCATTGCCCAGGGGATTAAGTTGTGGTTACGGGATTGTCGGGCTGGCGTTGAACCTCATAATGAGCCGTGATTTGAGCGACGGCGACGGTGGGAGCGGTGATTGCTCTGAGGATACGTTGACCCAACGACACAGGCTGAAAGCCGCTGGCGATCGCCTGATGCAGTTCTGCCGCTGTCCATCCCCCTTCTGGCCCGGTAGCCACAATGATGGGGTCACAATAGGAATGGGTCTGGGCCACGTGGTTGAGGTATGCCCCCAGGAGGGGGGAATGATGACGGGCAACACAAATCAGTTTGAGGGCTGATTGTGATGCAACGGTGCCCAACAGTTCCGCCCAGGTCGTCGGAACGGCGATCGACGGCACCCACTGACGCTCCGATTGTTCCGCTGCTTCAATGACGATGCGTCGCCAGCGGGGGAGTTTACTGGGGCTAGGTTTGAGTAAGGTTCGTTCAGTGATCAGGGGCTGAAACGTCGTCACGCCCAACTCGGTGCAGGGTCGAAGAATGTCTTCAAAACCATTCCCTTTTGGTAACGCTACCGCCAACGTTATTGCAACCGGTAATTCATTGTCTTCTGTTAAAGGCCTAACAAGATGGGCCGCCGTTGCCGTTAAGGTCGCCTGCCATGCGGCCCCGGTTCCATCCATGGCGATAAAGTCGTCCCCTGGTCTTAAACGCAATACCCGTTGTAAATAATGGCGTTGATCTTCTTGCAGATGAATAATTTTCCCCTGTCGTTGAGTGGGGGCAATGACAAGGCGGTAAACCATGGGGCTGTTTAGTGATTGCTTAACAATATCTTAACAATATAAAAATAAAAACAAAAATTCTCATTCAATCACAGCCGTTTGCGAGCCAAGGGACTGGCTAATTGGGGCTGCCCCGCGTCAATCAATGCCTGATCTCTGATGCGGCAGGAGTCGCATTTGCCACAGGGTTGAGTGCCTCCTTGGTAACAAGACCAGGTCTGGGCAATGGGAACCTTTAACCGTAAGGCCGTTTTAACAATATCCACTTTACTCATCTTGACTAGGGGAGCAATCAATTGGATGGGACGACCTTCCACTCCGACTTTGGACGATAATGCCGCTAGGTGTTGGTAGGCGATTAGATACTCTGGACGACAATCCGGATAGCCGGAATAATCCACCGCATTGATGCCAAGAAAAACCGCTTCAGCTCCCTGGGCCTCCGCTAAGGATAAACCCAGAGCAATAAAAATAGTGTTGCGCCCAGGGACATAGGTGGAGGGAATCCGTTGCAGGTCAATGCCTGCCTGGGGAAGGGTCTGGCTGTGGTCTGTTAACGAAGAACCACCCCACTGGGCCAAGTCTACACTAACGGTGAAATGCTTATTAATGCCCAAACTGTGGGCGATCGCCTGGGCAGCGGACAATTCTTGATGATGGCGTTGACCATAATCAAAGGAGAGGGCAATAACCTCATAGCCTTGACTTTGGGCGATCGCCGTCACCGTCGCAGAATCCAAGCCCCCCGATAACAGCACGACAGCAGTTTTAGACATTAATCATTGACCTCAAAATAACGACCTTTGATGAGAAATGGTAAGGTAAAAAGTGACCTTGAGTTCTGCGTTTTGCTGACGTTTTTTTGATGAGTGATGACGCTTCCAAGCCTGACTGGCAATTAGTCCCTCAGGATGACTACGTCCGATTAACGTTAACGCTCCCCCAGGGGGTAACAACCCCGCCCCCCGGATCTCCTAGTACGGGAGGATTGGCTCATCAACAATTGGCACAAAGTTTAACAGCCTATCTGCAAATGATTGCGGGTCGGTGGGGCAATCAATCTCAAGTCCGCCTGGTGGTGCAAAATCAGTTACTTGATTCCCGGCAACTACAAGCGATCACGACTAGCCTACAGCAACAGAATCTTGCGTTGCAATGGGTTGAAACCACCCGTCGCCAAACCGCTGTCGCCGCTGCCAGCGCAGGCCTATCCGTTGATCAGACTCCCCCAGACGTTGCCCTTGTCCCCCCCGCAGCCCCCCTGCCATCAACGCCGTTGGTGGTGCGTCAAACCCTCCGCTCTGGGGGGGAGATACGTCACCACGGGGATGTGGTGATACTTGGCGACGTCAACCCGGGTAGTAGCGTCACCGCCGATGGCGATATTTTAATTTGGGGCTGCCTACGGGGAACCGCCCACGCTGGGGCTAAGGGCGATCGACAAGCTGTTATTATGATCCTACGTTTAGCCGCCTGCCAACTTCGTATTGCTGATCTGGTCGCCAGAGTCGGGACCGATGCCAGCAACCGCCGCGATCCAGAAATCGCCCATATCACATCAGACGGTATTCGTCTGACCCCTGCGCGTCAATTTCAACGACCCGTTTTGACCTAAAGTTTTGTATCATTAATTTTTTCGCGTTTACGTTTTTACCGCACGTCATCAGCCAACTATGAATCGGATTATTGTTGTCACGTCGGGCAAAGGGGGTGTGGGGAAAACAACAACCACTGCCAACCTCGGTGCTGCCCTTGCTCGACTGGGGAAAAAAGTTGTTTTAGTTGATGCAGATTTTGGCCTACGTAACCTAGATTTGCTATTGGGCTTAGAGCAACGCATTGTTTATACGGCGATCGATGTGCTCACCGAGGAATGCCCCATTGAAAAAGCCCTGGTGAAGGATAAACGTCTACCGAATTTAGTGTTATTACCGGCGGCTCAAAATCGTTCCAAGGAGGCGATTAACGCCGATCAAATGCAATCTTTGGTGGATCAACTTGTTCCCAAATTTGACTACATCATTATTGATTGTCCGGCCGGCATCGAAGGTGGCTTTCGTAATGCAGTGGCTCCGGCCCAGGAGGCAATTATTGTCACGACGCCGGAAATGTCAGCGGTGCGAGATGCGGATCGGGTGATTGGCTTATTAGAAGCGGAAGATGTGGGCAAGATTAATATAATTGTCAACCGACTACGTCCAGAGATGATACAGCTCAACCAAATGATCGGCGTAGAAGATATTCTAGATCTGCTGGCAGTGCCACTGCTGGGGATTGTGCCTGATGATCAAAAAATCATTAT
>JBEAQB010000206.1:0-2647 GCA_041164125.1 Cyanobacteriota bacterium | reverse complement strand
GAGATTCTAGGGCTTTCACTTTCACTCCCAGCGCTTGGCTAAAGTTGCGTAATAAATCCGCTTCGACGGGGGAATACAATCCATCGGCGATCGCCACTAGGACGGCGGTGCGGAGGAAATTTTCGGCGGTGGCTGGATCGTTGCCCAACCCTTCGAGGAGGTCCAAGGGGGTAATGGCTTTAAAGACCACCGTATCTTGTTTGCCAGTAAAGCCCATTTCCTGGGTAAACCGCGCAATAACTTGTTGTTCTGTTTCCGTAAAGTCGCCATCGCTCCAGGCGACTGTCAGCAATCCTCGTAGCCAAGTGGCAATTTGGACATCGGTGTAATGATTAAGAGTGCTATTGGTCATAACATTCCTCTAGCAGCAATGATGGGTCATACTTTATCCGAAGTGTAGCTTAGAATACGGAGTCCCCTGCCGTCCCTTTCTAAGCTTAAGCTAATGGTTTTAGTGATAGAAAAAAATTTTTCAGGTTGCTAAATCTATCGTCGTCACTAATGCTGAATTTTGTTCCCTTTTGCTCTGGTAATCTTTCCTCTTTTTTGAACGCCATCGCCCTTATTTTATCCTCACCCTTGTGCACTGATGCCGCCCCTCCAACTGCTCCGCTCCCTCTCCACCTTGCCCGACATTACCCCGTCTCCGACCCCGACCCCAACCCCGACCCTAAAAATTGCCCCCAGTCCTAGTGAGTCAAGGTCAGGGGAGGGGTTTCCGACGGTTTATTCCACCCTTGCGCCCCATGCCCTGACTCACTTAATCTTCCAGCATTACGATATTGAGGTACCCAAGGGGTGTCGATTTTGGCATCGAGGGTTGAGTGACATCTATCTGGTGGAAACGTTAGGGAATGATTATATTTTGCGGATTTCCCATCACCATTGGCGTCAAGAAAGTGAGATTCAATTTGAGCTAGAGTTTCTGACCTTTTTGGCGAACCGTGATCTTCCAGTATCGGCACCATTGCGAACCCGCCAAGGAGGCTATTACCTGACGATTAATGCGCCAGAAGGTAAACGCTATGCCAGTTTGTTTGCCTATGCGCCGGGGGGCGTGGCCATCGGCGACTTGAATACAACCCAAGGGTTTTTGTTGGGGGAAACGCTCGCCCAGCTTCACCAAACTGCCCAGACATTCATCCCCTCTACCCACCGTCTCCCCCTGACACTTAATTATTTATTAGATGATTCGCTGCACATCATTGCCCCCTTTTTGCATCATCGCGTTGAGGAATGGCGCTACTTGATTGATACCTGCATGGCGATCAAAAAACAATTAAAAAATATTCCCACCCAAGCCCCATTTTGGACGATTTGCTGGGGCGATCCCCATAGCGGCAACGTACACTTTACCGATGACAATCAAATGATGTTGTTTGACTTTGATCAATGCGGTATGGGCTGGCGAGCGTTTGATATTGCCAAATTTCTGCAGGTTTCCTTACAGTCTGGGTTGGGTCGTGATGTGCGGGATGCTTTCTTACGGGGCTATACGGCGATCGCCCCTTTGAGTGCATTGGAGGAAACATCCCTACAGGCTTTAACCCAAACTGCTTATATCTGGTCATGGGCCATTCAGGTGCAAAGCCTTAAGCTGTCTGATTACAGTCGACTCCATACCAGTTACTTCACCCGTCGCCTTGGACGCTTACAACAATTTGGGTCGTCCGATTGGCAATTATTCTAGGACTTGACTGACCCAGCTAAGATTCCCCGGACAAAGTAGCGTTGTAATCCGAAAAAGACTGCCAAGGGAACAGTCATCGTAATAAAAGCGCCGGCAGTTAATAGATACCAGTCCTGACCCCGGGAACCAACCAGATTACTCAGTTGAATGGTCACTGGGGCAACCTCAGCGGTTCCCCCCAGATACACTAACGCAATTAATAAATCATTCCACACCCAGAGAAATTGAAATACGGCAAAGGAGGCGATCGCCGGCATAGAGAGGGGGACAATTAATTTAGTGAAAATTTTCAAATGGGAGGCCCCATCCACCGCGGCCGCTTCCATCAGATCCCTAGGCAAAGCGCCAATGTAGTTTCGTAATAGATAAATTCCCAGGGGTAAACCATAGGCGGTGTGGGCTAACCAAACCCCCAGGAAACTGCCGGCCAAGCCCATGGCACCATAGGCCCGTAACACGGGAATTAAGGTGGTTTGTAACGGAACAACCAATAAACAAACCACCACGATGAAGAGCAATTGCCGCCCTGGAAAGGTCATCCAAGCAAAGGCATAGGCCGCAAAAGTGGCGATCACGATGGGAATAACGGTGGCAGGAACAGCAATGGTCAAACTGTTTAAAAAAGCTTGTCCCATGCCAGAGTTCTGAATGACGTCACTGTAATTACCCACATAAAATTGGGTGACTTCAAAGGGATGTAAAAAGACAGTCCACCAGCCGGTGGCTAACATATCATCCCGATGGCGAAAGGAACTAATAAATAACCCCAAACTGGGCAATGTCCAAATCAAAGCAATGGTCACAAGGGTAAGATGAATAGGGATTTGTTGCCAAAGAGTTTTAGCAGACTTGACGTTAGCCATTAGCGCAATTTCTCCTGGGTTCTAAAGCGACGAATATTAGTAATCATGACAGGAATAATTAAAATCAATAAAATCACGGCGATCGCACTGCCCC
>JBEAQB010000205.1:0-6833 GCA_041164125.1 Cyanobacteriota bacterium | reverse complement strand
AATGCAGATTGTCGTGGCCGGCATGGCGATCGCCGCCAGTCAAAGCATTGGGGTAATGTTAGCGGGGGGAACCCAAATGTTAGCGGTCTACGCCTTAATCCAAGCCCTAGCCCCATCCGCCAATTTAACCGTTGATTGGTCGCAAATTGTGGTGGGAACAACCCGCTGGGTCTGTGAAGACACCAGTGCTGACTGTGTGGGGCTAGCTGAATTATTAGCGCCAGTGCCCTTAATCGCGACCAGTTTAAGCTTTGCGGATTCTGCCTATCCCCAACTCCGAGTTTATGAACAGGGCTTTGTTAAAGAAGGGGTCGGGGCCGGCGGTATGGCGATCGCCGCCCATTTGTATAAAAACTGGGAACAAACTCAACTTCAACAGGCGATCGAAACGCTACTTGCCCAACAATTGAGCCAATCCAACCCATGACGTTAATTATTGCCGGAGAACGCAGTGGTGCGGGGAAAACCACCCTCACCCTGGCAATGCTGGCTTACCTTGCCCAACACCAGGAGCCCGTTCAATCCTTCAAAGTTGGGCCAGATTACATTGACCCAATGTTTCACAGCCATATCACTGGTCGCCCCTGCCGCAATTTAGACCCCATTTTGACCTCTGAAGCCTATGTCCAACGGTGCTTTGCTTACCATGCCACTCAAACACGCCACAGTTTAATTGAAGGGGTGATGGGGCTATTTGATGGCATTCCCTATCAAGGCATTGCTGATTATGCCTCCACGGCCCACATCGCGCGCTTATTAAAAATTCCGGTGGTTTTAGTCGTTGATTGCCGGAGTTTATCGGGGTCCATTGCTGCGATTGTTCAGGGCTATCGCCACTTTCACCCTGACGTTGACCTAGCGGGGGTGATTTTGAATAAAATTGGCAGCGATCGCCATCAACAGTTACTAATCACTGCTCTAGAACCCCTACAAATTCCCGTTCTCGGTTGCTTTTTTCGGCACCAGACTTTAGCCTTACCTGATCGCCATCTGGGATTAGTGCCCTGTGGGGAGTTACCCCAGATCGACGACTACTTCAAACGTCTTGCCCACCTGGCAGCGCAACAACTAGATTGGCCAACCCTACTCCCTTTACTAAAAACACCGTCAACCTTAGCCTCTCTCCCTGATCAGTTCCCCATTCCCAGCAACCTTCGTTTAACCTCCCCCGTTAAACTGGCGATCGCCCAAGACCAAGCCTTCAATTTTTATTACGCTGACAACCTTGATTTACTCCAATCCCTTGGCGCTGAGTTGGTTCCTTTCAGTCCCCTGGATACAGAACACCTGCCGGCGATCGATGGACTATACCTCGGTGGTGGCTTTCCAGAACTCTTTGCCGAACCCCTGAGTCTCAACCATCCGCTGAAAAAACACCTGATAACTCTCATTCGCCAAGGACTCCCCACCTACGCTGAATGTGGTGGCTTAATCTATCTTTGCCAATCCTTGACCACGTTTACAGACGAAACCGTCCCAATGCTAGGGCTGTTACCCACCGCCGTTCACATGACCCCGAAGTTATCCCTCGGTTATCGTCACGTTGACGTTCTACCGTCCCACAGTTGGCTCAATCAAAAGACACGTTTAACCGGCCATGAATTTCATCGCTCTACCCTAAGCCAGTCAGCCCCCAATCCCCTTTATCGTCAACAAGGATTATTGCCGAATGATTCCCCCCACCACTGTGGTTGGTTTGCTGGCAATCTCCAAGCAGCTTACCTCCATCTTCATTGGGGAGATTGCCCCTCGTTGGTTGCCAATTTACTCACAGACTGTCTTGCTTTTCAAAAAAAGTTAAGTTACATTGATAAACGTTAACCCTTGAGACTAAATCCTTTAGAAATCCAGGAGGTGATGCCCATGAGTGAGAGTAGTAAAACCATGGGTCGCCTAGTTGACACAAGCCGGCTGTGCGCCGGGGCCAATCTTTAAGGTTACTATTCACTCCATCCCGAATAGTCACTATCAAGATTCTCCCGGCAGTCAGGTATCGACTAGATTTGACCCGACTAGACCGCTCCTCTGATGTTTCATCAGGGGAGCGGATAGTTTTTTGAGGGAACTGTCACCGATCTGACAAATCTTTAGATTAAATATGTTAGACAGTCTATAAACTGCACACCCACTTAGCCACCCGGAGCCAGGAAAAGCGCTACAATCCTTAACCAGTCATTAATGTCCAATCTCGCTAAGCTGGGCTCCTTGCTTTTGGGTAAAGTGTATCGTTAATCCAATACGATAAACGCAGCCAAAGGGTGCGTCAAAGTTTTGGTTGCCACGGTCAAACTCCCCCAAAAATTATTATTGCATATCCCCCCCAGTTTTCAAAAAAAGCGTGTATAATGGCAAAAATGAGTATAGGTCTAACCCCCTGTAATCTTTATTAGGTGTGAGGAAAAGCTAAAAATGCTTAAACTATCTTGGAAATCCTTGTTAGTGAGTCCCGCTGTAGTAGGTGCCGCCCTGATGGCCGGCAATGCCCAAGCCGCTCCTGACAACGCTCAAGTTTTGGATCAATTAGATAACTATGCTAGTGAAGGTCTGGCCACCCAGCTCGACCAAGTCACCAGTGTCAGTGAGTTGCGCGATGTTCAACCCACCGAGTGGGCTTATGAAGCGCTAAAAAGTTTAGTTGAACGCTATGGTTGTATCGTTGGTTATCCCGACCGTACTTTCCGTGGCAACCGTGCTCTCAGCCGTTGGGAATTTGCGGCTGGTTTAAATGCCTGCATGAACGTCATGGAACGTTTAATTCAGGAAAATGTGGCGGTTCTGCGTGAAGACATCGATAAATTAAAGCGTCTCATGCAAGAGTTTGAGGCAGAATTAGCTGCCTTGGGCGCCCGTGTTGACAATCTTGAAGCCCGGGTTTCTTTCTTGGAAGACCACCAGTTCTCCACCACGACCAAGTTGACTGGGGAAGTAATCTTCCAGTTTGCCGGTGCCGGCGGTGAGAGTTTGACTGCTGACCAATTTGTCTTCCAAGACCGGGTTCGCTTACAATTCGACACCAGCTTCAGCGGTGAAGACTTACTGGTCACCCGTCTAGCGGCTGGTAGTGCTGAGGCGTTCTATGATACCACCGGTGCGCCTGCTCCTGCTCTGACCACCAACGCTGACCTGAACCCCGGCGGTAACGATGTCTTCGTCGACTGGTTAGCTTACTATGTCCCTGTCGATATTTCCAGCAACATCCGCCTCAATTCCTACATTGCAGCCTTTGGTGGTATCTGGCCTGACTTCGTTCCCACCCTTGCCCCCTACTTCGATGACTACACCGGTGGTAAAGGTGCAATCTCTGAATTTTCCGCCCGTAACCCCATCTACAACATCGGGGGTGGTGCTGGTATTGGGACAAACCTTAGCCTCGGCTTCCTAGAAAGCTTTGTTGGTCCCAGCTCCCTGAGTATTGGTTACTTAGCGGGTAACGGTAACAGCCCGACTGCTGGCAATGGTTTATTTAATGGTAACTACGCTGCCTTAGCTCAGATCGATACCACCATCGCTGACAGCGTTAACTTGGGCTTCACCTACATCAATGCCTACAGTGATGCAGCTAGCCCCATCTTCGGATTTGGTGCTGGTGGCTGGAACGGTGTAACGGGAACTACCGCATCCAACCTTGTCGGCTTCAATAAGCAAAGCAACAGCTATGGCTTACAGGGTTCCTGGAAAATTGCTGATTGGGCAAGCCTGAGTGCCTTTGGTAGCTACACCAACGTTACTCAAATCGGGATTGATAACCGTGACATTTGGACCTACGGTGGTGGTCTTGCGTTCCCTGACCTTGGTAAAGAAGGAAACCTGTTAGGGGTCTTTGCCGGGGTTCAGCCTTATCTAGCCGGTGGTTCCACCACTTCTGCTGGTTACGCCCGTGCCTACAACCCCGTTCAAGTTGAAGTCTTCTACAAATACCAGCTCACCGACAACCTTTCTTTGACCCCTGGTATTATCTGGATTTCCAAACCGGAACAAGACGTAAACTCCAAGAATGCCGTTGTGGGGACTCTCCGAGGCACCTTTACGTTCTAGGTTAGTAATGGGTTCACCATTATTCTCTTAATCTTCAAAGGTTTAGTAAATCTTAAGCCCTGCCGTCGGCAGGGCTTTTTCGTTGTAAGATGCAAGCACAATCTCCCTTCTCAATGCTTCTCTTTGCTTTATGAAAATCGCCAAGGATGTTACGGAATTAATTGGTCGAACTCCCCTGGTCAAACTAAATCGCATTCCCTTAGCAGAAGGATGTGGTGCCGAGATTGTTGTTAAGTTAGAGGGAATGAATCCAGCGGCTTCGGTGAAAGATCGGATTGGTGCCAACATGATTGCCCAAGCCGAGCAGGAAGGGCGAATTCGGCCGGGGGAAACATTATTGATCGAGCCAACATCAGGCAATACGGGAATTGCCTTGGCAATGGTAGCGGCGGCAAAAGGTTATCAGTTGGTTTTGACGATGCCGGAAACGATGAGTCAAGAACGTCGTGCCATGTTGAAAGCCTATGGGGCCCGACTAGAGTTAACCCCGGGTAGTGAAGGGATGTCGGGATGTATTCGTCGGGCTCAGGAATTGGCGGATACCCTACCGAATGCCTTTATGTTGCAACAGTTTAATAATCCGGCCAACCCTGAAATCCATCAACGCACGACGGCATTGGAAATTTGGCAAGATACGGAGGGGCAAATTGATTTTTTGGTGTCGGGGGTCGGAACGGGGGGCACTATTACTGGGGTAGCGTCGGTACTTAAAGAAAAAAAATCTAGCTTTCAGGCGATCGCCGTGGAGCCAGAAAATAGTCCGGTGTTATCTGGGGGAAAACCCGGTCCCCATAAGATTCAGGGCATCGGGGCGGGCTTTATTCCAGAAGTCCTGAATGTGGAGTTAATTGATGAGATTATTACGGTGGCCGATCAAGCGGCGATCGCCTATGGCCGACGGCTGGCCAGGGAAGAAGGACTATTATCAGGGATCTCTACGGGGGCAGCATTAGCTGCGGCCATTCAGTTAGGCAAACGGCCGGAAAACCAGGGCAAATTAATCGTGATGGTTCAACCCAGTTTCGGAGAGCGCTATTTAAGCACACCGTTATTTCAAGAATAGGCTAATTGGCTGACTGGTTGGCTAGATTTGAACGATTCTAGAACATCGACCGAGCGACCAATATTCAGCGAATCTCCACACAACCCATGAGACTGGATTAATTATTCTCAGAATTGTGAGCTATTTTTAAGCATAAGTGGCCACATAACAAGAGCACGCACCATGGTAACGCTACTCGAAAATCCTTTTCGCACTGGACTCCGGCAAGACCGCACCCCCGATCCGCTTATCCTAACGATTTTTGGTGCATCTGGGGATCTTACCCAACGCAAGTTAGTTCCCGCTATTTATCAGATGAAACGTGAGCGTCGTCTGCCCCCTGAGTTAACCATTGTGGGGTTTGCCAGACGGGATTGGAGTCACGACTACTTTCGGGAACAGATGCGCAAAGGCATTGAAGAATTCTCCCAGGGTATTGGCAGCGAAGATCTTTGGCAAGAGTTTGCCCAAGGTCTATTTTATTGTTCTGGCAACATGGATGACCCCGAGAGTTATTTAAAACTCAAGACGTTTCTCGCAGAACTAGACGAAAAACGCCGCACCCGCGGTAATCGTGTTTTTTATCTCGCAGTATCGCCTCAGTTTTTCCCCCCTGGGATTAAACAACTCGGGGCAGCAGGGATGCTCGACGATCCATTGAAAACCCGCATTGTGATTGAAAAACCGTTTGGTAAGAACCTCAGCTCGGCTCAAATCCTAAATCGAGTCGTACAGAGTGTCTGCCAAGAAAATCAGGTTTACCGGATCGACCACTATTTAGGGAAGGAAACGGTTCAAAATTTAATGGTATTTCGCTTTGCCAACGCTATTTTTGAACCCCTGTGGAATCGTCAATTTGTTGATCACGTCCAAATTACAGTGGCAGAAACCGTCGGCGTGGAGGAGCGGGCCGGTTATTATGAATCGGCGGGAGCATTACGGGATATGGTGCAAAACCATTTATTACAACTCTTCTGTCTGACGGCAATGGATCCCCCCAATGCCATTGATGCCGATAGCATTCGCAATGAAAAAGTCAAAGTCCTACAAGCGACTCGGTTAGCAGACGTTAATAACCTTGAAAATGCGGGTATTCGGGGGCAATATAAGGCGGGTTGGATGGCTGGTAAACCGGTGCCGGGTTATCGCCAAGAACCCGGGGTGAACCCAAATTCCACCACTCCCACCTTTGCAGCCTTAAAGTTAATGGTGGATAATTGGCGTTGGCAGGGAGTGCCCTTTTATTTGCGCACGGGCAAGCGAATGCCGAAAAAGGTGAGTGAGATTGCCATACAATTTCGTGAAGTACCTCTGCTGATCTTTCAGTCCGTTGCCCATCAAGCAAACCCCAATGTACTCAGTTTACGGATTCAGCCCAATGAGGGGATTTCGCTCCGCTTTGAAGCGAAAATGCCGGGGTCTGAGTTGCGAACCCGTACTGTCGATATGGATTTTAGTTATGGATCGTCCTTTGGTGTGACGACGGCGGATGCCTATCATCGGCTGCTATTGGATTGTATGTTAGGCGATCAAACACTGTTTACCAGGGCGGATGAAGTCGAGGAGGCTTGGCGGGTTGTGACCCCGGTGCTGTCTGCCTGGGATGCCCCGGCTGATCCGTTATCCGTGCCCCAGTATGAAGCAGGAACATGGGAGCCAGCGGAAGCGGAATGGTTGATCAATAAGGATGGTCGGCGTTGGCGTCGATTGTAGCGTGTCGCCTGGGTCAAGTATGGCGATCGCCATACTTGAGGGG
>JBEAQB010000204.1:0-6751 GCA_041164125.1 Cyanobacteriota bacterium | reverse complement strand
CCGTTTCATCGTCCCAAAAAACTGGTCGCCAATTGAGATCGAGAAAAATTTTGACCCCATGTTTGGCAGCTAATGCGATCAATCTCTCCGTTGCGGCCCGACTGTCGGGATAGGCGAAGGCAATGGTTCCCATCACTAGCAATTGGGCCGTTGCAAATACGCTTGCGGGAATGTTGGCCGCCGCCATCGCTGTATCTGCAAAGTCTCCGCTACCATAGTCCCCAAACCCCGCAAACTGGCGATCGCCGTCCAACGAGCGGGTGACGTAAACTAAACGAGTGGGGCGAGTCTGGTCTAGTTGTAATCCGGTTAAATTAACCCCAATTGTCCCTAATAAGGTTTTTAAACTTTGACCGGCAGCGTCAGACCCTAAGCGACCGAGAAACCCCGCAGGAATCCCTAATTTTTGTAAGCCACACGCCACATTGGCGGGCGCACCACCCGGGTACTTTGTCCAGGTTTTGACCTCATTGACCGGAACGCCCACTTGGTCGGCAAGGCAATCAAACAGTATTTCACCAAAACAAAGAATGAGGGGAGTCGTGGTCACGGGGGGTTACTTCCGGAGGCAGGGTAAACAGGCTGTTCTATCAGCTTGGCATGAGCCATAGTGAGGGACGGTTGACGGTGTCCCTTACGACGCTTGAAGTGGGGTTTCCCAGCATCGGTTTTACCACCCACCACACTGTTCCAGGGCGCTACAAATTGGGGCTGCGTTGATGCCAATCCGTGGCCTGTTCATAGGCATAGCCAACCCGAAATAGCATTGCCTCCCCTAACACATTACCGATCAGTTGCAACCCAATGGGCAAATTTTGCTGATCAAAACCGCAGGGAATACTCATGGCAGGTAACCCCGCCAGGTTCACGGGAATGGTCATCAAGTCTGATAAATACATACTTAAAGGATCATCAGTTTTTTCCCCTGCTTTAAAGGCGGTTGTTGGCGCGGTGGGGCAGACTAACACATCAACTTTTGCAAAGGCTTGATCAAAATCTTGCTTAATTAATGTCCGCACCTTTTGGGCTTTTAAGTAGTAAGCGTCGTAGTAACCTGCCGACAGCGCATAGGTTCCTAACATAATCCGTCGCTTCACCTCTGCCCCAAATCCCTTGGCACGGGTGTGGGTATACATTTCCATCAGGTTATCGGCATCTTCTCGCATGCCATACTTGACCGCATCGTAACGGGCTAAATTGGCGGAGGCCTCCGATGGGGCAATGACGTAATAGGCGGCAATGCCAGAGCGGAAACGGGGACATGTCACTGCTTGAATCGTGGCCCCTAGATCTTTGAGTTGGGCGATCGCCGTCTGTACAGTTTGATTAACTGTTTCATCTAAGCCGTCTCCAAAGGCATCGGTGATCACCCCCACTTTAACGCCCTTTAAATCCGGTTTTAGGGCTTGAGTATAATCCGGAATGGCCACGTCCAAGCTCGTGGAATCCTTGGCATCATAACCGGCGATCGCTTGGAGTAAAATGGCTGCATCCTCCACCCGCCGAGCAAAGGGGCCAATTTGATCCAACGACGAGGCATAGGCCACTAGACCAAAGCGGGACACTAGGCCATAGGTCGGCTTCATTCCCACAACCCCGCAGAGAGAGGCCGGTTGCCGAATTGATCCCCCCGTGTCCGACCCCAAAGCAATAATGCACTCATCCGCTGCCACGGCGGCGGCTGACCCCCCTGAAGACCCTCCCGGCACACGACTTAAATCCCAGGGATTCGCAGTCACTTGATACCCTGAATTTTCGGTAGAACTACCCATGGCAAATTCATCGAGGTTGGTTTTTCCCACCATCACCGCCCCGACAGTAGCTAATTTACCGGTGACCGTTGATTCGTAGGGAGGCACAAAGCCCTGTAAAATCCGGGAGGCACAGGTGGTGGGCACTCCCCTAGTACAGAGATTGTCTTTAATACCAATGGGAATACCCGCGAGTAGACCAATCGTCTCTCCCGCCGCAATCTGGGCATCTACCTTCTCTGCCTGGGCGATCGCCTGGTCTGCTGTCACTGTCAAAAAGCTCTTGACCTGCGTATCCACGGTTACGATCCGGTCTAAACTTGCCTGAACCAATTCAACGGCAGAGCGTTCTTTGTTGACTAATTGCTGATGCAGCGCGCGAATGAGGGACATAGGAGAGGACAGCCAAATTTAACAGTTATCAGTCTATCAGCGGCTTAGTCGCGCCTTCAATCTTTTTTGCCCCCCTGATGTGAACGGCGAAAATCCTTGGTTCATTGACCCAACCGACGCTGACAGGATTGATCCCACCACAATAACGGCTCAAAAACAGGGCAACCACCTGGTATGGTGCTGAGGGGGACTGTCGCCTGTGGCTGTCTTGATCATTGAAATTCCGTAGAATAATAGGGGAAAGTTGTCATTATTTTGGGCTATTTTCGACTATTTTTTTCACTACCGTAAACACTGTGGACAATCTTAGTGTGTGTTGCTCTCAATCTGGGGGAGACAAAGGTAATCGATTACCTTGTCTAGGCCTGCAAGTGAGTAACTGTGTAGGGACGCCATGTTAGTCACCGACGCTTTACTCATGGACTATAAACGCTGCCAAAGACGGGCGTTTTTAAATCAATATGGTGAACCCTTAGAGCGTCGTCCAGAGCGGGATTTTTTATTAAAACTCCGCCAAGAGAGTTTAAAGCACATCCACGACGTGCTGGCTAACCAGTTCCCCGCTCACCAAGAGCCCCAAACCCCGATCGCCGATTGGCAGGGGCGATCAGTAGAAACCCAAGCATTGATGGCACAGGGCGTGAGTTGCATTTATCGGGGCTTTCTCAGTCATCAATTACCGACCCCTTTTGATCAAGATCCGTTGCAATTACTGGGACACCCCCCCCTATTGGTCAAGATTTCTGGGCGATCACGCTGGGGAAATTGGCAATATATGCCGGTGAGTATCCAATTGGGGCGACGACCGAAGCCCGAATATAAAATTTTGGCTGCTTTTTACGCGCAATTACTAGCGGTCCATCAAGGGGAATTACCACGTCAAGTACACATTATTTTACGGCGGCAAAACCTTTACCAGGTGGATTTAACGGAATGGTTACCACGCTTTCACCAAACCCTAGCGGACTGCGTGCAAACATTGGCCGATCAGGCGGAGCCGGAGGTGTTTATTTCTCGGCAACGCTGTAATTTATGCCACTGGTATGATCACTGTTATAGCCTAGCTCAATCCCAACAGCACCTTTCCCTGGTTCCTGGGGTGACCCCCAGTCGTTACGAGTCGCTGCAGACCCTGGGGGTGATGACGATTCCCTCCCTGGCTCAATTGCAAGCTGCCCAGGTGGCGGATTTAATGGGGTTGGCGATCGCCAAACAATTGCAGATGCAGGCGTTAGCAATGGTGGAAAACCGGGCAATGTTAAAACCCAGTAAACGGTATTTTCCCCTACCCCAAGCCCCGGTGGAATTATATTTTGATATTGAAGCGGAACCAGAACGTAATTTAGATTACCTGCTGGGGGTAATTGTGGTGGATCGTCAACAGGGAACGGAACAGTTTTATGGGTTTCTGGCCCAGACTCCTGATCAAGAAGCGGACATCTGGCACGACTTTATTACCCTCACACAACAGTATCCCCACGCGCCCATTTATCACTTTTCTGACTATGAACGGGAAACGATTAAGCGCTTAGCGAAGCTATACGGCACGCCAAGGCAACTGCAAGAACAGTTGTTGAGTCAATGTGTGGACTTACATTATCACGTGGTCGACCAAGTAATTTGTCCTGTGGAAAGTTATTCCCTCAAAGCCCTAGCCAGTTGGTTGGGGTTTAAGTGGCGAGATGCCATGGCTAGCGGTGATCAATCAGTTTGTTGGTATGATAGTTGGCTGACCAGTGGCGATTGCCAATTTTTAGATTTAATTTTGCGCTACAACGAAGATGATTGCCGAGCCACGTTGATTTTGAAAGACTGGTTACATCACTTTCTGGCGGCTGAATTGGCTGTTTTGGACGCCAATGCCTAAAATAGGGAGACACTGTCAGGGGATCAGGGATCAATCATCGCTTTGTGACCGTTGAAATCCCTATCCGAGTTTTACTGATCCCATCCATGGGATGACTATTTTTCGCTGGTAACTATGACCCGCTCCCTCGCTAAAATTCGTGAGCAATTAACCCAACTAGATGCTCAAACCGAAACCCAGTGGCATCGTCTGGCTCAAACCTATGATCACTATGCCCAACGCCTCAGTCAAACCCTGCAGCAACAAGCGGTATATGCCGTTTATCAAATCTGCACCCAAATTTATCCTGCAGCATTTCTTCAACTCAGTGTCAGCAATCGCCAAAAATTTCAGCAGTCGATCCGTCGGGCGATCACCGATTATGATGATCAATTCATTGCCATACTCAAAAAACAAGGCATTACCCTCGATCCATCTACCCCCTTACCAGAGCCCCCATCGCCAACAGAAGCAGTTAACGAAACCCTGTTGTTACTAGAAAGTGAACTGGATAAATTAACTGCAACCCCCAAAACTGACACGTTTGCCCCACAAGCAAGTCCTTCCCAAGATAAATCAATCGAAACCGAGGAGGGGTCTGAAACAGACGAAACCGGGGCAAACAACGAAGCATTTTCAGGCATGCAGGCGATCAAAGCCTTCTTGAGTGAAGCATTAGATCAGGACGATCCCTCCTTGAAAATGCTGCTGCCCAAAATGTTGCGTTTAGAGCCAGATCACAGCCCCATTATTGTCAAAACCCCTGATGATTTAGTGCAATGGCATCGTCAGGTTGAGAAAGGACTTCAGCGCTCCCTCGTCAGCCTGTCGATGCATCTCAATCACAGTTTGATGGAGCAGAAAATTATCCCCCAACATCTACCCCCGACGGTCTTGGAAATGGCCTTACACGCCCAGGATGAGCGCCTTACCCCTAACCGGGAATCGATGCCCCATATTGTGAATCTATTGATTGAAACGACCCATCAATCCCAGGAGAATCATGGCGATGATGAGCAAGCCGACGAAGCGGTGGAGGCCACTGACGAAGCGGCAGAACACCTCGCCGGGGACACAGAGGACGAGAACGGCAAAGATAGCGACTCTGTACAGGGAGAAATCAGCCGTTTAACCGCCATTAATCTGCGTTTAACCGACTTAGAGTTCAGCGATGTCAATCTCAGTATGATTCGCAAACAAATTCGTACGCACCTGAGTGACCTCAAAAAATTACGCCAAGAATACCGTCAACTTAGTCAAAATAAACTCAGGGTAGAAGCGGAATTGGCCTGGCGAAACAGTTGGACAGTCACGGAAACGTCAGATCGTTGAGGGGAGCCGAATCCCACTAAAAGAAATGGGGGTTTTAGCCATTTCCCAAAGGGGGAACTCGACCCATCAATCCGTCAAGGGAAATTGGTGTGGTCCGGCTGGCGGTCTAGTAATGACAAACCATTCCGCACCACAGCAGGGGAACTGCCCTTAGAACTCTTCTGGGTAATTGTTCATTGGTTCGACATTATCGCGTTTAGACCCGAGTAGATCTAATCGCTCAACACGAACAACCGGCTTGGAGCGGGGAACACCAGAATTACGATCATTCCAATGGTCAAATTTAAGGGAACCTTGAATCCCAATCTGACTACCTTTTTTGACATAATTTGCCGCAATTTCGGCGGTTTTACCCCAGATTTCTAGGTCAAACCAATCTGGGGGTTCATCTTTTTTGCTGGTACGGCGATCGACCGCCAGGGTAAAGTTACAAACAACACTCCCGGACTATTAGAGTCGATACAAGCGTCACCGCTTATACCTCTCCTTCAGAACCGTGCATGAGACTTTCACCTCACACGGCTCCCCGATTATTTGGTCTGTTCAGAGACCTCTTTGTGTGTAATGTCATGCTGTATCGGTGTAACCCGTCTAAAGTAGCCATTGTATTGTTTTCTTGGTCCCGATCTGGGGGATGGGGTGCAAGTCGGTCGCTCAATGGTGAAATTTGGGTTACATCAGTTGCATTGGCCGTTCTGAGGGTTTAATCAAGCTCGTGCGGGGCGTTGACCTTGGGATGGGTGGCTAACCTGTGATGCCAGAAGCGGTCATCTCCGTCAAATGGACTGCTTTTGTCCAAAACTTTGATCCGTCTCTTGCTCCAGGTTGCTTGGTGAGTTGCTAATACAGACCGGTTGTCCGGTGTAATAAACTTCCATCCTAATCCTCTGTTGACTCCCCAGTACTTGGAAGCAATTTCTGTTTTGTTTTGATGGTTGGCACGTCTGAAGATGGCCCACCCCCTTAACTTATAAAACAGTATGGAGCCCAGCTTTTTAAACGGACGACGACTGCTGGTGGTAGCAGCGTAGTAATCTGTCCATTCTCTGATAATTGGGTTTAAAGCATTTATCAGGCTTGCTTGACTCGCATTTTTATGTTTGGCAATCACATCATCTATAGTTTTTAGATGTTGTTTAATTGCTGCTTGACTGGGTTTGATGATGGTTACGGCATCCCGATGCTTGGCTGTCCCGTCCATACGACTTGATGGCTGATTGCCACAGGGGTATTGTCGGATATGAAAGCCTAGAAAATCGAGTCCGACGCTGCCTTCATATTTCTTGAAGGTATGGGTAACCCGTGATTGCGTTTCACTGATTTTCAACCCTAATTTAGCGAGGAAGGCTGCAGTGATTTTCTGACATTTGCGGATAACGTCCAAGTCGGTATCCAGGATCACGAGGCGATCTGCATAGCTTATCACGCT